>JBLRWJ010000124.1:0-8165 GCA_047921315.1 Rhodobacterales bacterium
TCAAAGCCCTGCACCTTGTTCGACATCGCCCAAAGCCATGTCTGGTGATACAGATAGATGATCGGCAGCTCTTTGCGCAGGATCGCGTTGGCCGCGTCATATTTGGCCTTGCGCTCGGCCGTATCGGTGGACAGGCGCGCCTCGTTCAGCAGGGTATCCACCTCTTGCGAGCAGAATTTGCTGTCATTCAGACCGCCTGCGCAGGTCATGAAGGAATGGATATTGCCATCAGGATCGGTGCGCCCCGACCAGCCCACCTGACTGCCCTGATAATTGCCTGCAGTCTGTTCGGACAACATAGTGGCAAATTCCGTGGCCTTGATGGAAATCGCGATACCGGCCTCGGAGGCCATTGCCTGAACCACCTGCATCAGTTGCAACTGCACCGGATTGTTCGGGGCCTGAATTTCAATGCTGATCCCGTCCAGACCCGCCTCGGCCAGCAGGGCGCGGGCGGCATCGACATCGCGCGCCTCAACCGGATTGGTTTGGTCATACCAAGGCGATGTTGGCGGGAAAGGCTGGTTGCCTGCCGCATATGTGCCCTCGAACACAACCTGATTGATCACCTCGCGGTCAATCGCCAGCGACAAGGCCCGCCGCACCCGCGCATCCTGCCCAAAGGGTGTCTCGGCGCGCGCGCCATTGTTCACATTCACCGTGATGCCCTGATAACCAAGGCTGGTGGCGGCGGCAAAGGCCAGATTGCCATCCGCCTCGACGCCGGCCACATCAGAGGGGGCCAGACGCTCCAGCATATGCAGATCGCCCGAACGCAGGTTGGCCAGACGCACGGTTGTATCGGGGATCGGCAAGAAGATCAGCCGCTCAAAGCTGTAGCTGTCCGCGTCATAGTGATCGGCAAATTTTTCCAGCACGATACGGTCCTGCTGGATCCGCTCGACAAATTTATACGGCCCCGAACAGACCGGATCATTGGCCAGTTCCAGCCCTTTTTCAGCCGCAGCCGTGGGCGACAGCATCATGCCCGCACGGTCGGACAGTTGCGCAATCAGTGTGGCATCGGGCGATGCAAGGCTGAATGTCACCTCATGGGGTCCGGTTGCGGTGACCGTCTCAACCGATGTCAACTCGGACTTGCGGCGGCTTTCGGCCAGGTTTTTGGACCGCTCGATATTGGCCACAACCGCTGCGGCATCAAAGGGCGTGCCGTCATGGAACACCGCATCCTCGCGCAGCTGCATGGTCAGGGTGGTGCCATTGTCCGACCACGCCCATGCTGTGGCCAGTTCGGGGATGAATTCCAGCCCCGGCGTGATGTTCACCAGTTTGTCGCACAGCGATTCAAACACGATCCGGCCCACAAAGGTGCGCGCCTGATCGGTGTCCAGCGCATCGGGGTCTTCCTGCAGACCGATCCGAAGATCGGCGGCATAAGCGCCCGATGTCATCGCGACCGACGCCAAAAGCGCGGTCATCAGCTTTCTTATTGTCATGGGGTGGTCTCCTTGTTGGTGGTGGTGTTAGTTGTTTTTGTCGATGCTTTCGCCTCGGTTGCGGCGCGATACAGCGCGAAACGCGCCGCGGCGGCGGGGCTGCGGGTGCCGGTTCCGGCCATTGCCAGATCCGGGCGGGGCAGCGTATCATGGTAGTGGCAGGCAACCTGATGCGCCGTGCCTGCCAGAACAGGCTTGGTGCTGCGGCACAGATCGGTGGCATGCGGGCAGCGGGTGTTGAATTTGCACCCCGCAGGTGGCGCGGCAGGCGACGGGATATCGCCGCCCAGCACCGTGCGTGCGCGCGCAGCACCCGGCGCAGGCACCGGAATGGCCGCCAACAGCGCCTGTGTGTAGGGATGGCGGGGGGTGGTAAACAGGGCCTCGGTATCGGCCAGTTCCACCACCTCGCCCAGATACATCACCGCGATGCGGTCGCTCATATGGCGGATCACGGCCAGATCATGCGCGATGACCACCAGCGTCAGGCCAAATTCCTGCTTCAGATCCTCCAACAGGTTCACGATCTGCGCCTGCACGGACACATCCAGCGCCGAGACGGGTTCATCCCCGATCAACAGCTTGGGGCCAGAGGCCAGCGCCCGCGCAATACAGATACGTTGCCGCTGCCCGCCGGAAAACTCGTGCGGATAGCGATCCGCCATATCCGGCCGCAACCCGACCCGCACCATCAGGTCAGCCACCTTGGCGCGGCGTGCGGCGGCTGTCAGATTGGTATGCACGCGCAGTGGTTCCGCGATAATCGCCTCCACGCTCATGCGCGGGTTCAGCGATGAAAACGGGTCTTGGAAAATGAACTGCAGATCGGACCGCAACGCACGCATCTGCGCCCCGCTCAGCGCGGTCAGATCCTGCCCCTCATAGATCACCTGCCCCGCGCTGGGATCAATCAGCCGCAGCAGCAGGCGCGCCAAGGTGGATTTGCCGCAACCGGATTCCCCCACGATGGCAAAGGTTTCACCGCGCCGCACCTGCAGCGAGACGCCATTGACCGCGTGGATCGTGGTGGTCTTGGCAAACAGCCCGCCCCCTTGGACAAAGCGGCGCTGCAGATCATGGGTTTCAAGGATGATATCGCTCATTGGGCGGCCACCAGCCTATCCAGCGGGGCGCGCAGGCAGGCCACGGATTGGCCGCTGTCATCCGCAACCAGATCAGGCCGCGCTGCGGCGCAGGCCGGCAGCTCGAACGGGCATCGGGACGCAAAGCGGCACCCCGCAGGCATCGCATCGGGTGATGGCACCGATCCCGGTATCGTCAGCAACCGCCCCTGCCGCCCTGCAATTGCGGGCATCGAGCCCATCAGCCCCAACGTATAGGGATGCTGCGGTTCGTCAAAAATTCGCCCCACAGGCCCGCTTTCGACAATGCGGCCCGCATACATCACCGCCACATCATCGGCGATTTCGGCCACAACCCCCAGATCATGGGTGATCATCAACAGCGCAGCACCGGTATCATCCTGCAACTCGCGCATCAGGTCCAGAATTTGCGCCTGTATCGTCACATCCAGCGCGGTTGTCGGCTCATCCGCGATCAAGAGCGCCGGATCATTGGCCAGCGCCATCGCGATCATCACGCGCTGGCGCATCCCGCCCGACATCTGATGCGGATAATCATCCAGCCGGGTCTCTGCCGCGGGCATCCGCACCTTGCGAAACATCTCCAGCGCGCGGTCGCGGGCCTCGGCCTCCGAGCAGGCTTTGTGACGGCGCACCGCCTCGGCCACCTGATGGCCCACGGTAAAGGCCGGGTTCAGGCTGGTCATCGGTTCCTGAAAGATCATCGCCATCCGGTTGCCGCGCAGATCCTCGATCTCTGCATCGGGCAGGCCCAGCACATCGCGCCCGTTGAACCGCACAGCCCCTTGCGTCACGGTCGCCGCGCGTTTTGCCAGCAACCCCATGATCGCCAATGAGGTGACGGATTTGCCGCAACCGGATTCGCCCACCAGACACAGCGTCTTGCCACGCTTGATCGCAAAGCTGACACCGTCGATCAGATCAACGGGATGCCCGCGAAACCGGATCGACAGGTCCGCCACCTCCAAGACCGGATCAGGATGCATCCTCCAATGCCTCCAATGATGAAAGCTGCAGGATTCTGTCATGGAGCGTCATCAGATGGGTCCGCATCGCCCGCCCTGCGCGCACCGGATCATGGGCTGCAATCGCATCGACCAATTCGCGGTGCTGGCGGGTGGTTTCCGCCAGATTGGCCCGGCTGCGCGCGCGCTCGCGCAATGCGCGCCACGCATCATCATGGCGCGCCCGGTCCATCGAATCAAAGATCATCAAGAAGAAACGGTTTCCCGCCGCCCGCGCAATTTCCCGGTGAAAGGCCGAATCCCACAGCTCGCGCCCATCGGCATCGCCGCTCGCCTCCAGCCGCGCAAGGGTCTCGCGCATCCGGCCGATGTCGGATGCAGAGGCCCGCAACGCCGCCAGTTGCGCCAGTTGCGGCTCCAACCGCAGACGCACCTCCATCACTTCGGTAAAATTGACCTCCAGCACCTCCTGCACGGCCAAAGTATCGGGGCGCGGGCCAGCAAATGTCCCTGCCCCCTGCCGCCGCCAGACCAGACCCTCCGCCTCCAGCACCTCCAGCGCGCGGCGCACGGACCGCCTGCTGATACCAAGGGTTTCGGCCAGCTGCCGCTCGGTCGGGATACGGGCATCACCCGTTGCGGGAATATCGCGCAACAGCGCGCGCAGCCGCTCCAGCGCCAGGGTCGAGTTGTCAAGGTCGTGATCGGCCATGCGGAACCTTTTTGAACCAATCTGGAATAGGTACAGTCAGCCGCAAAGGTGAACGCAGCGCAACAAAAAACTGCGGCCCTGTTCAAAAAACGCGCAAAACGCCGCTGGTTTTGCGGCAACAGCCCAAATTCCGCGCAGCAGCCGGATCACCCCTGCCTTACAAGGTCACAGCCCTGCGCCCGCCTCAGAATGTGATACCAAACACCGCTGGCCCCAGCAGGACAAAGACCCCGAAGGCCACGGCAATGGCGACAAGATTCATCAAAAGCCCCGCGCGCACCATGTCGGACAGCTGCATCCTGTCATAGGCAAAGACGATCGCATTGGGCGGTGTCGCCACAGGCATCATAAAGGCCATGGACGCCCCCATCGCCACAGGCACGGTCAGCACCAGCACATCCAGTTGCAAGCCCACGGCGACGGCCCCCAATATCGGCAGAAAGGTCGCGGTTGATGCAGTATTCGATGTAATCTCGGTCAGATAGACGATGGCCACGAGAACCGCGAGCACCAGAAACACCGTGGCAATATCGATCCCGGCAACGCTTTCGCCAATCACCCGCGCCAGACCCGAGGATGAAAAGCCCCCCGCCAGCGCCAGACCACCGCCAAACAGCAGCAAGATCCCCCATGGCAGGTCGCGCGTGGCCGCCCAATCCAGCGCATAGCGCCCGGTGCTGCGCGATACCGGAAGCGCAAACAGCACCAGCGCCGCCGCAATGGCGATCATGGCATCGTCCAGCGGCAAGCCTGTCAGCCGCACCAGCGGATCACGCAGCATCCAGCCCAACGCGGCGCAACCAAACACCGCCGCCACAAGGCGTTCACCCCGGTCCATCGCCCCCATCGCCCTAAGTTCGGCGCGCACCAGACCACCCGCATCGCCCACCTGCATCGCATGTGCGGGAAACAACACCCGCGTCAGCAACAGCCATGTGAGCGGCAGCATCACCACAACAACAGGCAGGCCGATCATCATCCAACGGGCAAAGCTGACCTCGATCCCGTAGGTCTGTTGCACGAAGCTGGCCAACATCGCATTCGGCGGCGATCCGATCAGCGTGCCCACCCCCCCGATGGACGCGCTATAGGCCACAGCCAACATCAACGCGACACCAAAGTTGCGCACCATCCGGTCATCACGGCTTTGCTGGCCGACAAAATCGATCACGGACAAGGCCACGGCAAACATCATGATCGTGGTCGCGGTGTTGGAAATCCACATCGACAAAGCCGCCGTGGCCAGCATGAACCCCAGAACGATCCTGTCAGGCGATGCGCCCACCACCGCCACAATCCGCAGCGCAACCCGGCGGTGCAGCCCGACCCGTTGCATGGCAGCGGCCAGAAGGAACCCGCCCAGAAACAGGAAAATCAACGGGTTGGCATAGCGCGCCGCTGTCTCGGGCATGCCCTCCACGCCCAAAAGCGGCATCAGGACCAGCGGCAACAGCGCCGTGGCGGGGATCGGCAACGCCTCGGACAGCCACCAGATGACCATCCACACCGTGATGGCCAGCATCCGCCAAGCCGTCTCGGGCATGTCTGCAGGCGGTGTCAGACACAACAACAGCACAGCCGCCAAAGGCCCGGCGATCAGCCCCGCAATCCGCCAGACCGGGACGGAGTGCACCGGATCAGGGGCGCGCTGCGGATGGGTGTCGGAATTCATGGAAACCTCATATGCGGTTGATTTCAGGACCAAGGGCAATCATCACACCGCCAGTATTGACCTGTGCATGATGCAGCAAGCATAAGAACCCGGAGGGCCAATTCACAGCGCCCATGCCACGATCCGGCAATGCCCTGACAGAGCCTGTGTTGACAACATATCAATCCATCAAATCACCGGCGGCTGATCCGGCGGGGGGGATTTACACTCTGTTCTCGATAGCAACCGCACAGCCTTGAACCGGGCTGCTGCAATTTCAGATCCGGGATTCAAAAGACCTCTGCATAACACGCACCATCGCCGATATCCCCCGCCCGGCGGCACCGCCGGGCAGCGCCTGCCTGCCCCCCGGCAGGCGCTGCCCTCATCCTGGACCCGGAACGGTGTCATGCAGAGGTCTTAATCAAAGAATATGGGCCGCCCTGCGCGCCCCGATCGCCCCAAGCAGTGCTGCCAGCATGAAATAGATACTAAGCCCCACCGTTTGCTGCGGCAGATCAATCCCCTTGTCGATCAACCACCCGCACAGCGCCGGACCAATCGCGGTGCCCAGCACCATGATCGCCCCCGTCATGGCGCGGATACGCCCCAGATTGCGCGTTCCATAAAACTCGGCCCATAGCGCCGAACTCATGGTTGTATGCGCCCCAACCGACAGTCCCATGAACACCAGCCCAAGCGCGGCCATGGCCAGCGTGTCAGCCACCCCGATGATCACATAGCCCAAGGCCATGGGCAGCAGATAAACCCCCGCCACCTTGGATGATCCCAGCCGGTCCACCAGCCATCCTGTCACCAACATGCTGGACACACCCGTCACGGTAAAAACCGGAAACAGCGCAACCAGTTCGAAATGCGCCCATCCCTTGGCTTCGGCGAAATGCACCTGATGAAAGAAAAAAGCGGTGTTCCACGCCGCCGGTCCCAGTATCGCCGGCAGCGTCAGCCAGAAAAGCCAATGACGCAGGGCCTGCACCCGCGTCCAGTTGCGCCCCAGCATGCCGACAGATGTGCTTTCCCGCTCCATCGCTTGCGGCGTGCGCTCTGATTTCAGGATCGTGAACATGACTATCGCCACAATCACAAGGAAAACCGTTGCCACCAGCCAGAGTGACCGCCAGTGAAACCAGCCCAGCAGCGCCACAAAGGTCAGCGGCAACACCGCCTCGCCCAACGCAACGCCAAGCCCCGCCACCGAGATGGCACGCCCGCGGGTGGCCACAAACCAGCGCGACATCGCCACCATCGCGGTCTGTCCCATCATGCCCTGCCCCATCAACCGCAACAAAAAGACCGTCATCACCAAGGTCACGATCCCGGTGGAAAACGCCATCAATGCGGTGGCGACAGCCAGACTGACAAGGATAACCGGACCGATCAGACGCACACGGAACCTGTCTGTCAGGCCGCCCACAAAGATCATGACACAGGCAGAGGCCATCGTGGCCAGACCGTAGACTGCGCCCCAACCCGCATTGCTCAGACCATATTCCTCCCGGATATCACCAGCAAAGACCGCGATAAAAAAGGTCTGCCCGAAACTGGATGAAAAGGTCAGCAAGAACCCCGCAGACAGCCAGATCGCGTTAAGCCGCACAAACGCCAGCAGACTGGTCATGCGCCCGCCTCTTTTGCACCCGACCACGCGCGCCACAGAAAGGGCCTGGCCTGACCATCGGCCAGCACGGGGCATCGCATGGCACTGACCGCATCCCCCTGCATGGCCAATGGGACCCACAGGCCTATCCGATTTTTCTGCCCCACTGGATGCTGTCCTTTTCCTGCCCTTTGGCCGCAAGTCATTGGCAATTCATGCGCAATGCATCCGCAGCGCAACCCGCTGCGCAGGTTGATGCCATTCTGGCGGGGACATCAACGCGTGACGCGCAAAAAAATGCACCGCTTCCAAAGTTGCAAAATCACGATGGCATGGATTTGATCGCTTTGGCGCGTGGCGGGGGAGAGAGTGACGAGTAAAAACACAAACTAGAAAAGCTGAATTTACAAAGGACCTACAATGTCAGATATCCTTGCACTACGACTTGAAAGCTATCGCGTTTCCGCAATGCGGGAAGAACCTGATACTATCGTTATCACGATCAGGGCGAACGACACGGATCATCATTTCCTTGTTGACCGTGACGGTTTCGCAGGACCGGCAAGACAAATAGGAATCGACGCCAAGCTGTTGAGTGCTGATCAGAAAAAGGCATCTGGGGCAGTATCTTAGATACTGTTACCCTGAGCGTCACCCCA
>JBLRWJ010000125.1:0-8154 GCA_047921315.1 Rhodobacterales bacterium
GTTTTTTCGGTGTTCATGTTCCTGATCATTCTGTTTGTCGGTGCCTTGGGCGTTGATCTGATGCGCTTCGAGATGGAGCGCGCCAAATTGCAAAGCACACTTGACCGCGCTGTTCTGGCAGCGGCTGACATCGACCAAAGCCTTGAGCCGGTGGACGTTGTGAATGACTACTTCACCAAATCGGGGCTTGAAGGGTCAGTCACCGGCGTCACCGTCACGGAGGGTCTTGGCTTTCGGTCTGTGAGCGCGACAGCGCGCAAACAGATCAGCACGCAACTGATCCATATGCTGGGCGTTGACACCCTGACAGCGCCCGCCGCTGGTGCTGCGGAAGAACGCGTCGACAATGTCGAGATTTCAATGGTTCTGGATATTTCAGGCTCTATGCAATCCAACAACCGGATGACCAACCTGCGCGCGGCGGGGCGCGAGTTTATTGATGCGGTGTTCGAAAATGCCGCCGATGGCAAGGTTTCGCTGTCGATTGTTCCCTATAACGGTCAGGTCAATGTCGGGCCGGACCTGATTGACAAATACAACGTCACCCACCGCCACAACCAGACATATTGCGTTGATCTGCCCAATTCGGTCTACACCTCGACGGCACTGTCGCGCAATTTGCCGATGCCACAGCATGTCTTTGCCGACACGTATAACACCGGCAACACCAGCTCCAGCTACAGCACGACAAACATGACCCCGTCATCGGTCAACCGCTGGTGCGACCCGAACCCGGCCAACCGGATCCGCGTGCACAGCAACAACGTGACACAGTTGAAAAACCAGATTACGGCGCTGGAGCCGGTTGGCGCAACATCGATCGATGCCGGTATGCGCTGGGGCGTGGCCCTGCTGGACCCCAGCGCGCGCAGCGTGGTCAGCGATCTGGTCTCCGAGGGGCGGGTGAACGCCTCCTTCAATGGCCGTCCGTTGAACTACAACGAACCCGAAGTCCTCAAGGTTCTGGTGCTGATGACCGATGGGACACATTGGCCGAATGAATATGTGAATGACAATTTCCGCTCCGGTCCGTCGAATGTGTATCGCAACAGCGCCGACAACCGCTATTCGGTGTATCATGAGAATGTATCGGGGAAAGAAAAATACTGGATTCCGCATAATGGCACATGGAGTCAGGCGCCATGGGGGGGATCGGTGACAGAATCCTGTGGCTGGGTCTGGTCCGGCATCGGGCAATATGTCTGCAACACGACTGTCAGCAACGGCACCGCATCGCAGCTGGACTGGACACAGGTCTGGCAACAGGTTCGGGTGCAATGGGCGGCGCAACATTTCTATCGCCGGGCACTGGGTGGAACACTGGCCACATGGAACAACATGCTGCGCACGCGGGAAGGCACCGTGATCAGCGGTGGTCCGCATGAAGTGAGCACCATGAACAACCGCCTGCTGAACCTGTGTGATCAGGCCAAGGCCCAAGGCATTGTGATCTACACCGTTGCATTTGAAGCCCCAACACTGGGTCAGGATCTGATGCGCAGCTGCGCCAGTTCCTCCAACCACGCCTTCGATGTGGACGGGCTTGATATCCGCAGCGCCTTTGCATCCATCGCAACATCCATCCGCAAACTGAGGCTGACCCAATGATCCGCTCTTGTGATCCTCATCCTTGTGATCCTCATCCTTGTGATCCGCGTCGCCGCAATGATCGTGGGATGTCACGCCTTTGGCGCCATGCGCGGCGCGAGGGTGGCAATGCCACTATCGAATTTGTCATCCTGTTTCCGATGTTCGTGTTCCTGCTGGTCTCCTCGGTCGAGATCGGGATGATCACTTACCGGCACACTTTGCTGGATCGCGCGATTGACCTGACGGTGCGCGACATCCGGCTGGGCACCGGAAGCGCCCCGCAATATGAAGATATCCGCAACACGATCTGTGACCGTGCCGCGGTGATCCCCAACTGCCGCGACAATGTGAAGATCGAGATGATCCGCATGGACTTGCGGGCCTGGGCACCCCCGCCTGCCGATTACGACTGTATCGATCACGCCGAAACCGTGCAGCCGGTGCGGACCTTCACGAATGGCATGGAGAACGAGATGATCCTGCTGCGGATCTGCGCCATGTTCGAGCCGATCTTCCCCCTTGCAGGTCTGGGCCGCGATCTGAAAACCAACAGCGCCAACGGCTATACCGCCATGGTCAGCGCCACCGCTTTCGTGCAGGAGCCGATATGACATTGCCGAGGATCACCCCCGCCCTGCATACGCTGTGCCGTTTTGCCAAGGATGCGCGCGGATCACTGACTGTCGAGGCGGTCATCATGTTCCCGCTGTTGTTCTGGGCGATGCTGTCGATGCTGGTGTTCTTTGATGCCTATCGACAGAGCAGCCTGAATATCAAGGCCGCCTATACGATCGGTGATATGATTTCCCGCGAGGTGGCCCCGATCACGCCTGCCTATCTGGACGGGGCGCAGAACCTGTTTTCCGAGCTTGCCCGCTCCTCGGATCAGGCCAAGCTGCGCGTGACCGTGGTCTATTACAACGCCGATGAAGACCGCTATTACCGTGACTGGTCGCGCCAGCTTGGCGGGGTGCCCGTGCTCAGCAATACTGATGTGCAGCAGATGAAAGACCGTTTGCCCGCCGTGCCCAATAACGAGCGTTTGATTCTGGTCGAGACTTGGGCGGATTATAACCCGCCCTTCAATGTCGGGATCAAACGGCAGGATCTTTATAATTTCGTCTTTACCCGGCCACGCTTTGCCCCGCAGGTGAAATTCGAAACCTGACGCACCCGCGCAATACTCCACCTTGCGCCGATGCGGCCTTGCCTATGCCGTTCGGGCAGGCGGGCTAGGCTGTGTCGCGTTCGCTCAGCAGGATCTGGATCATCTCGGCCATGAATTTGGTCTGGGCCGGAGGGGTCACACCGCCCACCCCGATGCGCCGCCCCACACGCCACCACAGGCCGGGCGACCAGTGTCGCGGTTGTGGCTGCCGCGTGACCACGACAAAGCCGTTGGAAGGCTTGAAGGCAAAGACGCCCCGGTTCACAGTGTCGATCTGGTCCACGCGCACCAGAACAGTGCCGCCGCTGTCGCGCAGGACATCGCGGGTCAGTTCCAGTGTCACAACGCTGGCGCGGCGCATCCGCTCTGCCATGAACAAGATCACACCGCCCGCCGCGATCAGGATCAGTTGCCAGAATATATTGACGGGCGGCTGCACCAGCCCGGCATAGACCAGCATCCCGCCCAGCACGGCCAGAACGATGATCCCCATCATCCGCCGTGGGGCCGAGGCTGAAACCGTTGCGATCACCTCATCTTGGGTATCCGTTGCATCTGTCATATATGGGCTTTCCGTTACGCTTTATGCGGGTGATGCCGCCTTCCCTACCCGTCTTGGCCCCGACGCGCGAGGGAGAATCGTGCCTGCCCGCTCTGGACTGGACTGTGCTTGGCTGCGCCGAACCAGACTGAACCGGGCCTGTCAGGCGGCCACCATCTTGCGGACCATGTCCCAATAGACGGTTTCAACCTCGGCCACGCTCAGCCGTCCTTGGGCGCGATACCATGTTGTCACGCCCGTCAGCATCGCAATCACCGCAAGGGTCGTGATCTTGGTATCGCTGACAGCAAACACCCCCGCCGCCACGCCGTCGCGCAGCACGGTTTCCAACTCATCCTCATAGGTGCGGCGCAGGCCCTCGATCACGGTGAAATTCGCAGGCAAGAGATTGCGCAACTCCATATAAGAGACAAAGACCGCATCGGGCCGTTCCAGATGGAAGCGGATGTGAAAGCGCGTGAATTCTTGCAGGCGCGCCATCGGATCACCTGCGGGCGGCACCGCTTGGCGCGCAGCCAGCAGATCATCCATATGCCCCCGCATCAGATCGAACAGCAGGCTTTGTTTGTCGGTGGTGTAGTTGTAAAGCGCCCCCGCCTGCACCCCGACCGCCGCCGCGATCTGGCGCATCGACACCGCCGCATAGCCATGGCGCGCAAACAGCGCCAGCGCCGCCTCAGCCACGCGCGGACCGGTGATTTCAGAATGTGACCCTGCAGTACGTGCCATGGGCCTGTCTTAACTGAACATATGTTCAGATCAAAGCCCGGCATTTGCCACGCGCGCAGCAGAACAGCAGATGACTGGCCTTTTGCCCACCGCAATGGCGGATGACATCGCTGATGGAGCAGCCCGCTTGCGCAACCCTGCAGGGTGAGGCATGACAGGGCAGCTATCGAAAGCGCGCCGTCATGCCCAATATATCATCAGCCTGCGGTCTGACATGGCCACCCAGCCAGGCGTGGACCTCTGCGGCACTGGTGCTTGCGGGCGTCTTGGCCCTGTCTGGATGCAACCAGTTTCCTGAACTGGACAAACGGTTGACCGATGCGGACAAGGCAGCAAAATTTCCCGCCCTTGTGCCAGCGGAATTTATCCTGTCAGGGGTGGATATGGTTCTGATCCAGCCAGAGACTCAGACCACGATAGAGGACCGCATCACCGCGCTTGATCGCAGGGCAGACGGCCTGCGCGCAACCGGGTTTGACCCTGACACGCGGGCGCGGATGCAAGGCGGCGTGGCCCTGCCGCCGCCCTGAGCGGCCATTCGGCCGATACAGTTTGCAGCACACAACCTGCGGCACACTGGCTGACATAATGGCCAGCACGCTCTCTGATACGCGCCCCAACACCTGCGGGTCGCGCCAGACAGATTGCGTGACACGCATAGATCGGGCAAATGACGCTGCGCGGCGTTGCAAGGATGATCCGAACCCGATACATCGCGGCAGATCACAGCAAGTTCCATCCCATCACGGAGGCCCCGATGACCCAACCCCTGCGCCCTGCGCCCCTCAGACTGGGCATTGCCGGATTGGGCACTGTCGGCATCGGTGTTGTCAAAATCGTCCAACAGCAGGCCGCGCTGCTGGCCGCGCGCACCGGACGCGATATCACCATCTCGGCCATCTCGGCGCGCACCCGCGACAAGGATCGCGGCGTGTCCTTGGCGGGATTTGTCTGGGAGGATGACCCCGTGGCACTGGCCACACGCAGCGATGTCGACGTCTTTGTGGAACTGATGGGCGGATCGGACGGCCCCGCCAAAGCCGCGACCGAGGCCGCCATCGCCGCAGGCAAGGATGTGGTCACCGCCAACAAGGCCATGCTGGCCATCCACGGCCAAGCACTGGCCGAGGCGGCAGAGGCCGCAGGCTGCGTGATCCGCTATGAGGCGGCTGTGGCCGGTGGCATCCCGGTGATCAAGACGCTGACCGAAGGGCTGGCCGCCAATACAATCACCCGCGTGATGGGCGTGATGAACGGCACCTGCAACTATATCCTGACGCGGATGGAGGCGACCGGACAGGGCTATAACACCCTGTTCGAAGAGGCGCATAAGCTGGGCTATCTGGAGGCGGACCCCAATCTGGATGTGGGCGGGATCGATGCGGGCCACAAACTGGCGCTGCTGTCATCCATCGCCTTTGGCACAAGGGTCGATTTCGACGGGATCGAGCTGGAGGGCATCCAGCGCATCAGTCTGGACGATATCCGGCAGGCCGCCGATATGGGCTATAAGATCAAGCTGCTGGGCGTGGCGCAGATGACCGGGCGCGGGCTGGAACAGCGCATGGCGCCCTGCCTTGTGCCCGCCTCCAGCCCATTGGGGCAATTGGAGGGCGGCACCAATATGGTGGTGATCGAAGGCGATGCGGTGGGCCAGATCGTGATGCGCGGTGCCGGTGCCGGCGCAGGCCCCACCGCCAGCGCCGTGATGGGCGATATCTGCGATATTGCCCGCGGCTTTCGTCTGCCGGTCTTTGGCCAGCCTGCCACAGGCCTGACCGCGGCCCCGCGCGCCCAATCGGTGCTGCCTGCGCCCTATTACCTGCGCATGACGCTGCGGGACAAACCCGGCGCGCTGGCCAAGGTTGCGGCCATTCTGGGCCATGCGGGGGTATCGATCCACCGGATGCGCCAATATGACCATGTCGATGACAAGGCTCCGGTGCTGATCGTGACGCATAAGACCACCCGCACCGCGCTGGATGAGGCGCTGGCGGCGATTGCCGATACCGATGTGGTGACCGAGGCACCTGTCGCCCTCAGGATCGAAACGGTGTGATCCGGAGCGGACCGATGCTTGGGGGCTGTCTGCCCCCCGTCCTGCGGACGCCCCCCGAGGATATTTCGGGCAAGAAGAAGCGGGCGCGCTGAGATGGGTTTTCTGGGGGTCGCACATTCGCTGGGCGGGCGGCGCTGGGTCGGTCCCGGCCCCGAGGTGACGCGCCAGGCCGAGGCGATCGGACAAGCCACCGCCCTGCCGGATGCGCTCTGTCTTGTTCTGGCGCGGCGCGGTGTCAGCGCCGCCGAGGCGGCGGGGTTTCTGGAGCCTCAGTTGCGCGACCTGCTGCCAGACCCGCGCAGCCTGCGCGATATGGAACGCGCCGCGGCGCGGTTTATCGCGGCGGTGACCGCGCGGCAGCGGATCGCGATTTTTGCGGATTATGATGTGGATGGCGGCAGTTCCGCGGCCTTGCTCATCGCGTGGCTGCGCCAGATGGGCATGGATGCCACGCTTTATGTGCCCGACCGCATCGATGAGGGCTATGGCCCGAACGCGCCTGCGATGGCAGCGCTGGCGCAGGCGCATGATCTGATTCTCTGCGTGGATTGCGGCACCCTGTCACATGAGCCGATTGCAGCAGCACGCGGCGCGGATGTGGTGGTGCTGGATCACCATCTGGGCGGCGAGACTTTGCCACCCGCGCATGCCGTGGTGAACCCCAACCGGCAAGATGAAAGCGGTGATCTGGCCCATCTTTGCGCCGCAGCCGTTGTGTTTCTGATGCTGGTCGAGGCCAACCGCCAGTTGCGCGAGACCGGACGCAAGGGGCCGGATCTGATGGCACTGCTGGATCTGGTGGCGCTGGCGACGGTGGCGGATGTGGCGCCCCTGATCGGCGTCAACCGTGCCTTGGTGCGGCAGGGGCTGCGGGTCATGGCGCGGCGCGAACGGCCCGGACTGGTGGCGCTGGCCGATGTAGCGCGCATGGATGGCCCGCCTTCGACCTATCATCTGGGGTTTTTGCTGGGACCGCGCGTCAATGCCGGCGGCCGAATCGGCAAGGCCGATCTGGGGGCGCGGCTTTTGGCCTGCGACAACCCGTTCGAGGCGCAAGCCATGGCAGAGCGGCTGGACCAGCTGAACAGCGAGCGCCGCGACATCGAGGCCAGCGTCCGCGCCGCCGCCATGGCACAGGCCGAGGCACGCGGGCTGGACGCCCCGCTGGTCTGGGCGGCGGGCGAAGGCTGGCATCCCGGTGTCGTGGGCATCGTGGCGGCCCGCCTGAAGGAGGCCACCGGCCGCCCCGCGGTGGTCATCGGGCTGGACGGGGCCGAGGGTAAGGGATCGGGGCGGTCTGTATCGGGGGTGGATCTGGGCGCTGCGATCCAGCGCGTGGCCAGCGAGGGGTTGCTGATCAAGGGGGGCGGGCACAAGATGGCCGCCGGCCTGAGCGTGATGCGCGACCAGTTGGAGCCCGCCATGGCGCGGCTATCCGCCCTGCTGGCCAAGCAGGGCGCAGGCCTTGGCGGCCCCGCAGATCTGAAACTGGACGGAATGTTGATGCCGGGGGCGGCCACGGTGGAGCTGATCGAACGGATCGAGGCGGCAGGCCCCTTTGGTGCCGGCGCCCCGGCCCCGCGTTTCGCCTTTGCCGATATGGCCATTCATTTTGCCAAGCGGATCGGTGACAGCCACCTCAAGCTGAGCTTTGGGGACGGTCTGGGTGCCCGGCTGGAGGCGATCATGTTCGGTGCCTTTGATACCGCCTTGGGCCCCGCATTGGAGGCCCATGGCGGCGCGCGGTTTCATCTGGCAGGGCGGCTGGAGATCAACCGCTGGGGCGGGCGGCAGACGGTGCAACTGCGCCTGGAGGATGCCGCCAAGGCATAAAGACCGCCGCCCCCACGCAACGCTGCAAAGGGCACAGGGGCAGATATGGCGGCCCTGACGGCACCTGCGCTGTGATGGCAGAAAGAATTTCTTGAAACCGTCAAATTTTCCCTTGCGCCCCCGATGCGGTTTGCCTAGATACGCGTCACGCCAGAGCATGGCCCGTTCGTCTATCGGTTAGGACGCCAGGTTTTCAACCTGGAAAGAGGGGTT
>JBLRWJ010000126.1:0-8023 GCA_047921315.1 Rhodobacterales bacterium
TGATGACGCCGGATAATCCAGACAAGAGAGGCAAACAGCATCATCAGCCACGCATTGATCGCCATCAAGGCTGCTGGCACATGCAAATAGATGATCTTGACGGTTGATCCTTGGCGGAAATCATCCGGTGTGAAGAAAAAACCCCAGATGAGGCCGACAACCAATGTGGTCGCCGCCAGCACCGACAGCCACGGCAACAGCCGGTCAGTTGTCTGGATAAACTTTTTGGGGTTTGCATATTCCCAGATCGACGCCATGTTCCGTTCCTATTCCATCGCCCGACGGGCGCAAGTCAAATCCCCGTCAGCGCAGGTTTACCCTCAGGACAGCGGCCGATGCAAAAGGAAGCAGTGCGATCGCTCCAAAGGTTATTCCGGCCAGCATGGCCAGTGGTACGCCAAAGTCCAATCCCTGTGCGCCGCGCCGCGCAACCTCGGCACCGAAGATCAGGGTTGGTACGTATAGCGGCAGCACCAGCAGGCTCAAGAGCAAGCCGCCCCGTTTCAACCCGACAGTCAGTGCCGCGCCAAATGTGCCAATGACGCTCAGCGCCGGGGTTCCCAGCGCCAGCGACAGCGCCAATGGCGCATAGCCCGCCGGTGGCAGGCTTAGAAACAGCGCAAAGAGCGGCGAGGCCAGCACCAGCGGCACACCTGTGCTCAGCCAATGGGCCAGCGCCTTGAGGCTGACCAGCGCCTCCATCGGCAGCGGCGCTGTTGCCAGCAGATCAAGCGAGCCGTCTTCCCAGTCCAGTGCAAAAATCCGGTCAAGCGACAGCAGGCAAGACAGCAGCGCGCCCAGCCACAGGATACCCGGCGCAATCACGGCCAAAAGGCCGCTATCCGGCCCGACACCAAAGGGGACAAGCACCACAACAATCAGGAAAAACGCAAGACCCAGCCCAAAGCCGCCCCCCGCCCGGACCGCAAGCCGGATATCGCGCAGCAACACCGCTTTCATAGGAACGCCCCGTCAAAATCATCATGCGCCGGTGCTTTGGCCCTGAAAGGCGCCACATCCAGCACCCGCGCCTCGGCCAGCCCCAGATCGATATGGGTGGCCATCAAAGCCATGCCCCCCTTGCCAAGATGATCTCGCACCGCCTGCGCAAACAGCGCCACAGCCGTCACATCCAGAGACACTGTCGGTTCGTCCAGCACCCAGACCATACGTCCGGTCACAACCATCCGCGCCAGTCCCAGACGCCGCTTTTGCCCTGCCGATAGCGCGCCTGCGGCCCGGTCTGACAGGCTGGACAGATCAAAGGCCGCCAAAGCCGAATCAATGCGCCCCGTGCCAAACACATCCGCCCAGAATTCAAGATTCTCGCGCACGCTCAGGGTTGTCTTGATGCCATCGGCATGGCCAGCATAGGCCATCGCGTCACGATCCAGTCCAATCACACCGGCCAAAGGTGGTTGCAGCCCTGCCACGGTGCGCAAAACCGTGGTTTTGCCCACGCCATTGGGGCCACGCAGGATCAGGGCCTCCCCTGCGTGCAAGGTGAAATTCAGCCCCTCCAGCACCGGGATTCCGCCGCGCGCGACGCTCAGATCTGTGACATTCAATTCCATGCGGCCGCTCTACCCTATCCTCACCTATTCCGACAGGCGCAGATCATCGCAGCACCTCGCCCACTGGCAGCAAGGCCGCGGCCACGCGGCGCCCCTCGGAGAGCAGGACGTTATATGTGCGACAGGCCGCGGGCGAGTTCATCACCTCGACCCCCAGCCCCACAGCCTCCAGCCGGTTGCGCAGATCGGCGGGCGCATGGGCGATATCAGCCCCCATCCCCAGAAAGATCACATCCACCTGCCCCGCCAGATTTTCCAGCGGCGCGATATCCGTCACGCCGCCCCATTGTTCCGCACGCTCTTGCGTGATCAGCACAGGCCCCTGGATCACCTGCTGGCCAACACGGAAAAACCCCGGCCCATAGCCGTCAATGGGGACGGCCCCTTCAAAATTCACTTCCGTGACCCGCATGACCTGTCCTTTGCCTTTCTTGTCATCAATCCCAAAGCGGCAAACCGCTGATGGCGGCGGCCGCAATTATCACATAGGCCACCGCGCGGTATTGCCGCTCTTTCTGGGGGCGGAATATCGCAGCACCTGCCATATTGGCCAGCATCACCGGCAACGCAAGCAGAAGCCCCAAGATCACAGGCACAGCCTCAAGCCGGTCTTGCAGCGCCAGCAAGGCGATCAGCACGATGTCAAAGGCGAAAAGATAGATCAGGATATTCGCCCGCACCTGTGCCGCCGCCCGGGTTGAGGCCAGATAGAGCAGGATCACCGGCGGACCGGGCACCCCGACAACACCGCCCAGAAAGCCGCTAAGCCCGCCGGTGCCCGCCAAAAGCGGTATGCCCAGCCTGCCGCGATATCGAAGTCCTGCCAGCAGCAGCACCGGCACCAACAGCGCCAGAATCGACACCGCATAGCGAAACACCTCTGGCCGGATAGAGGCCAGCACCAACAACCCCAACGGCAATGCCAATGCCATCGCAACGGTGAGAACGGCAACTTCTTTCAGATCACCATCGCGCCTTGCCCGGGGCAGATTGGGGATGGGGCCGAACACATCCATGATGACCAGAACCGTCAGCGCCCAGATCGGCGGCATCAACTGGCCCGCAACCGGCATGAAAATCAGCGCGGTGCCAAAGCCGGAAAAGCCCCGCACGAATCCGGCCAGCACGGTGCCCGCGATCAGCCAACCCAACCCCTCAAAGGCAAGGGCGGCGGCCAGCGCATCAGGCATCTATGTTGGAAAACTGGTTGCCTGTGTTGCCATCAGGCTTGGACCAATCCCGCTTGACCCCCATTTTCAGAAGCACGACCGAGGCCACAAAAATCGATGAATAGGTCCCGATGATCACGCCCCAGATCATTGCAAAGACAAAGCCACGGATCACATCGCCGCCCAGAACAAACAGCGCCGTCAGCGCCAGCAATGTTGTGATCGATGTCATCACAGTCCGGCTGAGGGTTTCATTGATGGACAGGTTCAGCACCTCGCGCAGCGGGCGCTGTTTATATTTGCGCAGGTTTTCCCGCACCCGGTCAAACACCACCACGGTGTCGTTCAAACTATAGCCGACAATCGTCAGAAGGGCGGCGATAATCGCCAGATCAAAGCGGATCTGCAATTCGGAAAACACCCCGATCGTCAGCACCACATCATGCACAAGCGCCACGATGGCCCCCACCGCAAACTGCCATTCAAACCGCAACCAGATGTATATGAGCACCGCCGCCATGGCCAGAACCACGGCGATTACGGCGGTGGTGATCAATTCACCCGATACTTTCGGCCCCACCGATTCCACCGATACAAACCGGATATCCGGCACGACCTGTAGCAGCGCGCCCTCAACCGCCGCGATCAGTTCGGGGGTGACCGCTTCCTGCCCGTCCTGCGCCTGAATACGCACCATGGCCACGTTCTCATCGGCGCGGAAGGTCGGATCGAAAATCTCGGTGATGGACACATCCCCAAGGCCCAGCGTATCCACCGCCCCCCGATAGAGGCCGATATCAACGGGCTGTTCGCTTTGCGTGCGGATCGTGGTGCCGCCGCGGAAATCAATCCCGAAATTCAATCCCTGCACAAAGAACGATACCAAGGCCAGCACCATCATGAAGCCAGAGATACCCAGCCACAGGGTTGGCCTGCCGAAGAAATCGAAGTTCGTCGTTTGCGAAACCAGTCTCAGACGCATCTCATACCTCGATTGTCTTGGGGCGGCGGCGTTCAAACCAGATCACAATGATCAGCCGGGTGACGAAAATTGCCGTGAACACCGATGTCATGATGCCCAGACCCAGCGTGATCGCAAAGCCACGCACCGGGCCAGAGCCCATGACATACAAGATCACAGCGGTCATGAATGTGGTAATATTCGCGTCCACAATCGCGCTCAGCGCTTTTTCATAGCCAAGCTCGATCGCGCGAGCCGGACCTTTGGCTGTTTTCAACTCTTCCTTGATGCGTTCAAACACCAGCACATTGGCATCGACAGCCATGCCGATTGTCAGAACGATCCCGGCAATCCCCGGCAGGGTCAGCGTGGCCCCGATCAGCGACAACAGCCCGAAAATCAGCCCCACATTGACGATCAGCGCGATATTGGCAAAGACACCGAACATCCCGTAGCTGAGGATCATGAACACCAGAACCGCGATCCCCGCGACGATACTGGCGATCTTGCCCGCCTCGATACTATCCGCGCCAAGTTCAGGGCCGATCGTACGTTCTTCCAGAAAATCCAGACCGGCTGGCAGCGCGCCCGCCCGCAGCAAAATCGCAAGCTGGGTGCTCTCCTCGACGGTGAAATTCCCCGTGATGATCCCGGAGCCGCCCGGAATATGGCTCTGGATTACCGGCGCGCTGATCACCTCGTTATCCAGCACGATGGCGAAAGGATTGCCGATATTGGCGGCGGTGAAATTCCCGAATTTCCGCGCGCCCGTCGGGTTGAAGCGGAAATTGACCGCAGGCCGCCCGTTCTGGTCAAAGGCGGGTTGCGCATCCACCAGTTCCTCGCCCGTCACAACAGCGGCCTGTTCCAGCACGTAATATTGCCCGGCCTCATTCATCGCGGGCAACAGCTCATTACCAGCCCCGGCGGGCATGTCCGGGTTGCTTGTGCGTGTCACAACCGGCTGGAATGTCAGCTGCGCCGTGGTGCCGATGATCTCTTTCAGCTCGGCGGCTGATCCGACACCGGGCACCTGTATCAGGATGCGATCCGCCCCCTGACGCTGGATTGTGGGTTCGCGTGTGCCAACCTCGTCAATCCGGCGGCGGATGATCTCCAGCGATTGCTGCACCGTGCGATCATCGGTCGCCTGCCGTTCCGCATCCGACAGGCGGATCACGATATCGGCCCCGTCCACGCGCACATCAATATCACTGGAGCCGGCACCGGCCAGATTGGCAACCGGACGCGCCAAGCCGCGCACCAGCCCGGCGGCGCGCGCGGCCTGGTCCGGGCGCTCGTTCAGGCGCACGCGCAACTCGTCAGGGGCCGCATCCTGCAGCCGGATCGTGCCCACCGTCCCGCGCTCTTCGCGCAACAGATCACGCACATCGGGCCACATGCCCTGCAGGCGGGATTCGTAAACATCGCTGACCCGCACCTCAGCCAGAAGATGCGCGCCGCCGCGCAAGTCCAGCCCCAGATTGACCAGAAAAGACGGCAGGTAGGACGGCCATTGCGCCGCCTGCGCCTCAAGGGTGGCATCGGTGCTGCCTTGCGGCATCAACTCCAGCGCGGCGCGCGCATCATTTGCCCCTTCAACCCGCGAATAAAATCCGTTGGGCAAGGCCAGCGCCAGCCCGATGGCAACGGTCGACCAGATCAGAAACCGTTTCCAGAGATCAATTTGCAGCATGTCACCTGCCTTTTAGGGATAAGGGGCAATGAAAGTTGAGAGGCTTTTGGCCAAAACCGCTTCCGCGCCGGATCAGGCCCGCAGGCCAGACCCTCAGCTCGAGGCGGGCTCGGTCTTTGAGATCACCTGCGCCACGGTGGATTTGACAACCCGCACCTTGACGTTGTCAGCCAGCTCAACCTCGATCTCGTTATCGTCCTTGACCTTGGACACTTTGCCAATCAGCCCGCCCTGTGTCACGATCTGGTCACCACGGCGCAAAGCGGTCACCATCGCCTGATGCTCTTTCAGCTTCTTTTGCTGGGGGCGGATCAGCAGCAGATACATGATCGCGAAGATCAGGATAAGGGGGATAAACTGGGCGAAAGCTTCCATCGGTCTGTCCTTGTCATGAAGCATCAGGGGGCCGGCTGGCCCCCCTCGAATTGGCAGGGAACCTATGTGCCGACGCCCCCTTTTGCAAGGCACGAAACGGTCAATCGCTCTGGTGGGGCCTCCTGCGGCCCTGCGGGCGGGGGCTGGCGGGGCGTGCTGCCAATTCCCCCTTCTCTCATGGCGATGATTGCGGCATATGGGGGCAAGCATATGACAAGACCGGAGCCAGCCATGCACGACATCCGCGCCATTCGCGACAATCCACAGGCTTTCGATGCGGCCCTTGCCCGCCGGGGCGCGCCCGCAATGTCGGCGCAGGTGCTGGCACTGGATGAGGCGCGACGCGCCCGTATCACCGCTGCGGAAACCGCGCAGGCGGAACAGAACCGCGCCTCCAAGGATGTGGGTGCCGCCAAGGCCAAGGGCGACGAGGCCGCGTTTGAGAACCTGCGCGCCTTGGTCGCGGATAAAAAAGCCGAAGTTGCCGCCCTGCAGGCCGCAGCAAAGGATCTGGACCAGCAATTGACCGATCTGCTGATGACAGTGCCGAACGCCCCGCACGAAGAGGTGCCGCAAGGGGCCGATGAGAGCGGGAATGTCGAACTGCGCCGCTGGGGCACGCCGCGCCGCTTGGATTTTGCACCGCAAGAGCATTTTGACATCCCCGCCGTGCGTCCCGGCATGGATTTTGAAACCGCCGCCAAACTCAGCGGATCGCGCTTTGTGGTCCTGAAAGGGGCCATCGCACGCCTGCACAGGGCGCTGGCGCAATTCATGCTGGACACCCATGTGACCGATCATGGCCTGACCGAGATGATCACCCCGGTTCTGGTCAAGGACGAGGCGATGTATGGCACCAACCAACTGCCCAAATTCGCCGAAGACAGCTACCGCACCACCAATGGCTGGTGGCTGATCCCCACATCCGAGGTGACGCTGACCAACACTGTCGCAGGCCAGACGCTTGACGCCGCCTGCCTGCCCCTGCGCATGACTGCCCATACCCTGTGCTTTCGGTCCGAGGCGGGATCAGCGGGCAAGGATACATCCGGGATGCTGCGCCAGCACCAGTTCGAAAAGGTCGAGATGGTCTCCATCACCAAGCCAGAGGACAGCCAGAGCGAGCATGACCGCATGACAGGCTGCGCCGAGGCCATTTTGCAAAAACTGGATCTGCCCTATCGCACCGTGCTGCTATGCACCGGCGATATGGGGTTCGGCGCGCAAAAGACCCATGATATCGAAGTGTGGTTGCCCGGCCAGAACACCTATCGCGAAATCTCCAGCGTGTCGGTCTGTGGGGATTTTCAGGCCCGGCGCATGAATGCGCGCTACAAACCCGCAGGCGGCGGCAAGCCGGATTATGTACACACGCTGAACGGGTCCGGTCTGGCGGTGGGGCGCTGCCTGATCGCGGTGCTGGAAAACGGGCAGCAAGCCGATGGATCGGTTGATCTGCCTGCCGTGCTGCACCCCTATCTGGGTGGCAAAACGCGGCTGGATGCACAGGGCGCGCTGGTCTGAGCAAGGCCGGGCCTGAACAAGGCCGGTCTGATCAAGGCGGGTCTGATCAGGGTTCACGCGGCGCGAACAAGGCGTCCCGCACCCTGCGCAGGCTGCCGGGGCGATACCCGCCCAACCGAATCACCCGTTGGCGGGCAGGTTCGGCCACATCGGCGGCCCCTTTCGGGCCTTCTCTGTCTTGCAGCAACAGCCCGTAAAGATTTGACGCAGCACGCTTTTGCTGCGCATGGCCTGCTTGTGCCACCGGATCGGCGCGCGCAGTGATCCGGTGCAGGCTGGCGCGGTCAAAATCCAGCAGCGCCCCCGTTGCCCGTGCCCCTTCAGCAACCCAGTCCGCAGGATAGGCTGACAACCCCGGCACATCGCCACTGCCGCCCACCACACCGTGCACACCGGCAAACCACATTTGCTGATAGGGTCGGCCAGATCCGGTCTGTCCCTGATTCAACCCGTCAGGACCATCCAGATTGCCCCATAACGCAGGCGGATAGAGCACGCGCCGCTCGTCAATCGCCACCGCATGGCGCGCGGATAGCACCAGATGCGACAGGTCCGTATCATGAAACGCGTGGCGATCATTGACCAGCCGCGCAAATATCCCCAGCACAGACGGAAGCCCCAACGCACCCACCGTATCCAGCACCCCCAGATAGCGGATCTGCACAAGGATCGGCGGCTCGCCCTTGCGATCCATCCGGCCTGTTGACAGCCGCCATTCCACCTC
>JBLRWJ010000127.1:0-8014 GCA_047921315.1 Rhodobacterales bacterium
TCAACCGCGTTGCGGGCTTGAGGGCGATTGATCGTGACCACCGCCACCCGGTCTGTTTGATCCACCGTGACTGTCATCGCCTGTCCTTTTCTGCGGATGCTCTGCATGCTATCCAACAGCAGCGCAAAAGGAGGCGGGATGCAACATCTGGAAGAGAAAATGGCCCATCTGATCCGCATGGTCGATGACCTGTCAGATGTGGTGACAGCCCAGCAGACCGAGATCGACCGCCTGACGCGGCGTGTCGAGATGCTGATGCAGCGCGAGGGCGAGCGTGAGGCAAGCGCGGGCGACAGCGTGATTCTCGCCGATCAGCGCCCGCCGCATTGGTAAGTTGACCGCAGCGGCGCAACAGCGGGCGGTCAGACCTCCTGCACCTCCATCACGCCGGAGAGCGAGCGGAGCGCGCCCTTGATCTGCGGGTTGAGCGGGAAATCCTGCCCGGTGTCAATTTCTGTCTCGCCGGGCAATGCCGGGTCCATCAGGCAGAGCATCACCGGGCCACGCGGCACGCCGCGCAAGCTGTCTGCCGCCTGCCCCAACACGGAGGCAACTGTCGTAATCGCCGCGACATCATCAATGAAGATGCGCAGCCCCGTTGCCCCTGCCTCGGCTACGACACCGTCCATTGCTGTGACAGAGCGGCCCACCGGATCAAACTGCCCGTCGTTAAAGCGCGCCTCAAGGGTCATCACCACCTGATGGGTCTGGGCAAACACACGGCGCACCGCGTCAAAATCATCGCAGAACATCGCAATGCCGCTGACCTGACTGGTGGGATCACTGATATTCATACGGAAAAACCGCGTGCCGCGCCCTGATTTGCGTTCCTGCAGCGCCGAGACCAGCACACCGACCTTGCCGATGGCGCCACCCTCACGTTCCGCTTTTTGCTGGATTTCGGCCAGTGTCATCACGTTGCGCCGTTTGAGCGCGGGCAGGTAATCATCTAGCGGATGGCCGGAGAGGTAAAAGCCGATGGCTTTGTGCTCCTCGTCCAGCCGTTCCAGCGGTTGCCAGTCCGCGACAGGCATCAGGCGCGGCTCTGGCAGGTCATCGCCCGCCTCGCCGAACAGCGAGACCTGATTGGAGGCTTTCTGTTCATGGATCGCTGCGGAATAGTTGACCAGCGCATCCAACCCGTCAAAGACGCGGCGGCGGTTGCCATCGAGCATGTCAAAAGCGCCTGCCCGCGCCAGCATTTCCAGCGGACGCTTGCCCACGCGTTTGAGATCAACGCGCCGGGCCACATCATAGAGCGTCACGAATGGCTGCTCTTGCCCCGCCGCATCGCGCCGCGCGGCGGTGAACATGCGCATCGCTTCAATGCCCACGTTCTTGAGCGCGCCCAGCGCATAGACCAGCTGCCCGTCCCGCACGGTAAACCCTGCCTCGGAGCGGTTGATGCAGGGCGGCACGATGGTGATGCCCAGCCCGCGGCGCACCTCTTCGGCATAGGTGGACAGCTTGTCAGTCAGGTGCATGTCGCAATTCATCACCCCGGCCATGAATTCAACCGGGTGGTTCGCCTTCAGCCATGCTGTCTGGTAGCTGACCACGGCATAGGCGGCGGCATGCGATTTGTTGAAGCCGTAATTGGCGAATTTCTCAAGAAGGTCAAACACTTCAGAGGCTTTTTTCTTATCCACCCCGTTGGCCATCGCGCCTTTTTCGAATTTGGGGCGTTCCTTGGCCATCTCTTCGGCGATCTTTTTACCCATGGCGCGGCGCAACAGGTCAGCGCCGCCAAGGCTATAGCCGCCCATGACCTGCGCGATCTGCATCACCTGTTCCTGATAGACGATGATGCCTTGGGTTTCCTCAAGGATATGATCGATCAGCGGGTGGATCGAGGCGCGCTCTTTCAGGCCGTTCTTCACCTCGCAATAGGTGGGAATGTTCTCCATCGGGCCGGGACGATAGAGCGCCACAAGCGCCACGATATCTTCGATGCAGTTCGGCTTCATGCGGCGCAGCGCGTCCATCATGCCGCTGGATTCCACCTGAAACACCGCCACGGTTTTGGCGCTGGCATAGAGTTTATATGTCGCCTCATCATCCAGCGGAATCGCGCCGATATCATCCAGCGCGCCTTCGGGCGGGTCATAGAGCGTGACACCATCGGCGCGGATATGCAGATGCCGCCCGTCCGCCCTAATCAGGTTCACCGCGTTCTGGATCACCGTCAGGGTCTTGAGGCCAAGAAAGTCGAACTTCACCAGACCGGCCTGTTCCACCCATTTCATGTTGAATTGCGTGGCCGGCATATCCGAGCGCGGGTCTTGATAGAGCGGCACCAGACGGTCCAGCGGGCGATCACCAATCACCACACCCGCCGCGTGGGTTGAGGCGTTGCGCAGCAACCCCTCGACCTGCTGTCCGTAATCCAGCAGGCGCTTGACCACCTCTTCCGAGCGCGCCGCCTCGCGCAGGCGTTCCTCCTGCGCCAAGGCCTGTTCGATACTGACGGGCTTGACCCCTTCCACCGGGATCAGCTTGGACAGGCGGTCAACCTGCCCGTAAGGCATCTGCAACACGCGGCCAATATCGCGCACCGCCGCCTTGGACAGCAGCGCACCGAAAGTGATGATCTGGCCCACCTTGTCGCGCCCGTAACGGTCTTGCACATAGCGGATCACCTCTTCGCGGCGATCCATGCAGAAGTCGATGTCGAAATCCGGCATGCTGACGCGTTCGGGGTTCAGGAACCGCTCGAACAGCAGGCTGTAGCGCAGAGGGTCAAGGTCTGTGATCGTCAGCGCATAGGCCACAAGGCTGCCCGCCCCAGAACCGCGCCCCGGCCCCACGGGGATATTCTGCTCCTTGGCCCATTTGATGAAATCGGCCACGATCAGGAAATAACCGGGAAAGCCCATGCCCTCGATGATGCCCAGCTCAAACTCCAGCCGCTTCTCGTAATCCTCGACAGGGGCGGCATGCGGGATCACGGCCAGACGCGCCACCAGCCCCTCTTTGGCCTGACGGCGCAGTTCCAGCACCTCGTCATCGGCGAATTTGGGCAGGATCGGATCACGCCGATAGGCTTTGAAGGCACAGCGGCGCGCAATCTCAACAGTGTTTTCAATCGCTTCCGGCAGATCGGCGAATAACGTCACCATCTCTTGCGGGGATTTGAAATAATGCTGCGGGGTCAGGCGGCGGCGCGGGCCTTGCTGATCCACATAGGCCCCTTCCGCAATGCATATCAGCGCGTCATGCGCCTCGTACATGTCGGGTTTGGGGAAATAGACATCATTGGTGGCCACCAGCGGCAGGTCCATCGCATAGGCCATCTCGATCAAGCCACGCTCGGACAGGCGCTCGGCCTCGGGCAGGCCATCACCCTCGGGATGGCGCTGCAGTTCCACATAGAAACGGTCCGGATAGATCGCCGCCAACTGCTGCATCAACGCCTCGGCCGCGGGGCGCTGGCCTGCGCGCAAAAGCCGCCCCACAGGGCCATCCGGCCCACCGGACAGGCAGATCAATCCGGCGGAAAACGCGGCCAGTTCCTCAAGCGTGACCTGTGGCAACTGCCCGGCCTTGTCCAGATAGAGGCAACTGTTCAGCCGCATCAGATTTTCATAGCCAGCCTCGTTTTGCGCCAGCAACACGATCCCTGCAGGATCGCGGGGGCGTTCACCGGGTTGCGCGGGCAGATAGGCCAACGCAACCTGACAGCCGATGATCGGCTGCACCCCGGCCCCGGTCGCGGCAATGGAAAACTCAAGCGCCGCGAACATGTTGTTGGTATCGGTCACCGCCACGGCGGGCATCGCTGCGGCGGCACATAGACCGGGCAGTTTCTTCAGCCGCACCGCCCCTTCCAGCAAGGAATACTCGGTATGGACGCGCAGGTGGATGAATCGGGGGGATGTGCTCATAATCTGATTGCTACCCCAAGCCCCGCGCCGGTGAAAGCGCAGCTTTTGCTTGCCATGAAAACGAATCCGCGCTTTGCTGTGGAAAAACAACAGGGGCCCGCGCTGCTCTACGCCGCATCGAGACAGCGCATGAACGGGCAAAAATCGGTAAGGCGGCAGGCTTTACAACATGGATATCTCCTTTCGTCTGAACGGGGAAACGGTGGTGTTGCGGAATGTCCCGCCAACAACCACAACGCTGGACTGGCTACGCGAGACGCGGGGCCTGACGGGAACGAAAGAAGGCTGCAACGAGGGCGATTGCGGCGCCTGCACCGTGATGGTGACCGATCCCGACGGCACCGCAAGGGCGCTGAATGCCTGCATCCTGTTTCTGCCACAGCTTGACGGGCGCGCCCTGCGCACTGTCGAAGGGATCAGCAGCCCGGATGGCGCCTTGCACCCGGTGCAGCAGGCGATGGTGGATCACCACGGCAGCCAATGCGGCTTCTGCACGCCGGGTTTCATCGCGTCAATGGCAGTGGCGCATCTGAATGGCGATACGGATCACGACACGGCGCTTGCGGGTAATCTGTGCCGCTGCACCGGTTATGCGCCGATCATCCGCGCGGCGCAGGCGGCGGCAGATATCCCTGTGCCTGACTGGATCTCGGCCGACCGTGATTTCTTCTTGCCGGAAATATCCGCGGGGGGTGCGGGGGGCGGCAAGCCCCCCGTGATCAAGGCTGCGGGTGCGGGCGGCGGCAAGCCCCGCGTGATCAAAACTGCGGGTGCGGGGGGCGGCACGCCCCCCGTGGGGAGCAGCCTGCACCCACGCACCGCCGAAGACCTGGCAGCGGCCTATCACGCCAATCCCGATGCCACGCTGGTGGCAGGGGCCACGGATGTGGGGCTATGGGTCACCAAACAGATGCGCGATCCGGGGCAGATGATCTTTCTGAACCAATGCGCAGACCTCATGCGGATCGAGCATAGCGAGGACGCGCTGGTCCTTGGGGCGGGCGTCACCATCGCCCGGATGATCCCATTGATGGACACATTGCATCCCAGCTTTGCCGCCATGTTACGGCGCTACGGCGCGGCGCAGGTGCGCGCTGCCGCGACGATCGGGGGCAATATCGCCAATGGCTCGCCGATCGGGGATGGCCCGCCTGCACTGATTGCCCTGAACGCCACTCTGCATCTGCGGCGGGGCGACAAACGCCGCGCCATACCGTTGGAGGATTTCTTTCTGGATTACGGCAAACAGGATCGCGCCCCGGGTGAGTTTGTGGAGCGGATCAGCATCCCGCGCCAGCCTGACCGCCTGCGCTGCTATAAACTGAGCAAGCGGTTCGATCAGGATATCTCGGCGGTCTGCGGATGTTTCAACATCACAGTCACAGACGGGCAGGTCACCGCCGCCCGCATCGCCTTTGGCGGCATGGCGGGCATCCCGAAGCGGGCCACCCATGTCGAGGCGGCATTGATCGGCCAGCCATGGGACGATGCCAGTATCACCCGCGCCATGGCTGCCTTCGCGCAGGATTACACACCCTTGTCCGATATGCGCGCCACGGCCAGCTACCGTCTGACGAGTGCCGCCAACATGCTGCGGCGCTATTTTCTGGAGGATATGGGCCAAAGCACCGCCATCGCGGAGGTCCAGCCATGAGTGTTGGCAAACCCCTGCCCCATGATGCGGCCGTCCTGCATGTGACGGGACAGGCCCGCTATGTCGATGACATCCCGCTGCCCGCCAACACCCTGCATCTGGCCTTTGGCCTGTCCGGCGTGGCGCGGGGGCAGATCACGGCGATGGATCTGGACGCGGTGCGCGCCGCCCCCGGTGTTGTGATGGTGCTGACGGCGGATGATCTGCCTTTTGCCAATGATGTCTCGCCCTCGGCGCATGACGAGCCGTTGCTGGCCACGGGTGCTGTGCATTATATCGGCCAGCCGGTTTTCGCGGTGGTGGCGGATAGTCATCTGGCGGCCCGCCATGCCGCCAAGCTGGGCCGGATCGACTATGACGCCCAAGCGCCGATCCTGACGATCGATCAGGCGCTGGCGGCCAATAGCCGGTTCGAGGATGGCCCGCGCATCTATGCCAAGGGCGATGCGGCCGCCGCCATCGCCGCCGCGCCGCATCGCGTGGAAGGGCGCTTCGAGATCGGCGGGCAGGAGCATTTCTATCTGGAGGGCCAAGCCGCCCTTGCCCTGCCACAGGAGGGCGGGGACATGGTTATCCACAGCTCGACCCAGCATCCAACCGAGATACAGCATAAGGTTGCCGAGGCATTGGGCGTTCCCATGCATGCCGTGCGGGTCGAGATCCGGCGCATGGGGGGCGGCTTTGGCGGCAAGGAAAGCCAGGGCAACGCGCTGGCCGTGGCCTGCGCTGTGGCCGCCGCGCGCAGCGGGCGTGCCTGCAAGATGCGCTATGACCGCGATGATGACATGGTGATCACCGGAAAACGGCATGATTTCCGCATTGACTATGTCGCAGGTTTTGACGGGCGGGGCCGCCTTTCGGGGGTGGAGTTCGTGCAATATGCCCGCTGCGGCTGGGCGCAGGATCTGTCGCTGCCTGTGGCGGACCGCGCCATGCTGCATGCCGATAACGCCTATCTGCTGGATCATGCCCGGATCGAAAGCCACCGTTTGCGCACCAATACCCAAAGCGCCACCGCCTTTCGCGGCTTTGGCGGGCCGCAGGGGATGGTGGGGATCGAGCGGGTGATGGACCATATCGCGCATCATCTGGGCCGCGACCCACTGGAGGTGCGGAAGGTAAACTACTATGCCGATGCAGCGCCTGCGGCGGGCGGTGGAGGGGGGCTGTCTGCCCCCCACGGTCCTGCGGACCGCCCCCCCGAGGATATTTGCAGCAAGAAGAAACAGACCACGCCTTACGGGATGGTGGTTGAGGATTTCATCCTGCATGCGATGACCGACACTTTGGCGGAGCGCGCCGGTTATCATGCGCGGCGACGGGCGGTGGCGGCCTGGAACGCGGCGCAGCCTGTGTTGAAACGCGGGCTGGCACTGACGCCGGTAAAGTTCGGGATTTCCTTCACGCTGACCCATCTCAATCAGGCGGGGGCATTGGTGCATGTCTATCATGACGGGTCTGTGCATCTGAACCATGGTGGCACCGAGATGGGGCAAGGCTTATTCCAGAAAGTGGCGCAGGTGGCGGCGGCGCGGTTTGGGCTGGATATGGGCGCGGTCAAGATCACCGCGACAGATACCGGCAAGGTGCCCAATACATCCGCGACCGCAGCATCATCAGGGTCTGACCTGAACGGCATGGCCGTCAGGGCCGCCTGTGACACGATCCGCGACCGGATGGCGGCGCATCTGGCGGGGTTGCATCAATGCGATCCGGCGGCGGTGCGTTTCAAGGGCGGGCGCGTCCATGCGGGCAAGGCCAGCTACAGTTTTGCCGAGGCCGCGCAACTGGCCTATGCCGCGCGCGTCAGCCTGTCATCGACCGGGTTTTATGCCACGCCCAAGCTGGAATGGGACCGGATCAAGGGACAGGGGCGGCCGTTTTTCTATTTCGCCTATGGCGCGGCCTTGACCGAGGTCGTGATCGATACATTGACAGGCGAGACCCGCATCCTGCGTGCCGATCTGTTGCATGATGCGGGTGCCAGCCTGAACCCCGCGCTAGATATCGGCCAGATCGAGGGCGGATATGTACAGGGCGCGGGCTGGCTGACGATGGAGGAACTGGTCTGGGATGATCAGGGGCGGCTGCGCACGCATGCGCCCTCGACCTACAAGATCCCTGCTGTGTCGGACCGTCCGGCCTTGTTCAATGTGGCGCTGTGGGACGGGGCCAACCGCGAGGAGACGATCTATCGCTCCAAGGCGGTGGGCGAGCCGCCCCTGATGTTGGGGATCTCGGCCTTGATGGCGATTTCGGATGCGGTGGCGGCTTGCGGGCCAAGCTATCCGGCGCTGGATGCGCCAGCGACGCCCGCGCGCATTCTGGAGGCGGTGAACCGGGTGCGCGATGGGCTTTGATCTGGCAGGGCTGCGCGATGCCGTGGCGCGGCATGGGCGCGTGGTGCGGGTGGTGATCGCGCAGGTGCGCGGATCATCGCCGCGCGAGGTGGGGGCGGCGATGCTGGTCTGGCAAG
>JBLRWJ010000128.1:0-7886 GCA_047921315.1 Rhodobacterales bacterium
ATCGCGTTCAGGATGTGGGGTCAGCCGTCAATCTGCCGCGCCATGATGGCGATGGCTTTCTGGTAGACGCCAGCGGCATTCCATTCCTGAATGATGCGGAAATTCGGCTCGCCTTCCTGATAGCCCAAGCCGGGCTGCCAGCCCTTCTGACGCAGGAAATTCGCGGTTGAGGCCAGCGCATCTGTCAAATTGTTCATATCTATGCGCCCGTCGCCATTGGCATCCACCGCATATCTGACCACATTACCCGGCAAAAACTCTGTATGGCCCAGCTCTCCGTGTTTTGCCCCGATGCTTTGCGCGGTGATTGTGCCACGGTCGATCAGGTGCAAGGCCGCGAGCGCATGGTCTGAAAAGAACGCAGAGCGTCGGCAATCATAGGCCAAAGTGGCGATGGCCGAGACGATATTGCTATCGCCCATGAAATTGCCAAATGCGGTTTCCATCCCGTGAATCGCGATGATGACACCTGCAGGCACGCCATATTGCCGCTCCAACGCGTCATAGAAGGCCGCATCGCGGGCCTTGCGCCGCTTGCCTTGGGCCACGATGGTGGATGCGCCGCGCACCTCCATAAAGCGTTCAAGCGTATAGCCAAAGCTGCGCTGGTTACGGTCAGCGGCAATTGTGCGGGTGGCATAGGTGGTGCCGGCCAGTGCTGCCAGGCCGCGTTCCTGAATGCCGGCCTGCGCGGCCAGCTGTGCAAAATCGCGCTTCCATGTTTCAAACCCGGCAGCGGTATCTCCGCATTGCGCGGCAGCCAGGGGGCTGGCCAGAAGCGCGCTGACGCAAAAAGAGCCAAGGACGGTGCGGAGGCGGGCGGTTGTCATAAGCGGTATCCTGTTCTTTCGTCGGTGAAACAGTAGCGGTTTGGCCGAAAGTGAACAAGCGCCCGCGTCTGGCAGACGGGGCGCTTGCAGACGGGGCGCTTGGTGGTTTGTTGCTTGTTCCGGCGCGGCTTGGCGCCCATGGAATTGCGGATGTGGTGGAGGCGTCAGACAGGTAAACGGCTCATCAACTCGCCTAAAACCGGAAGGCTGGCCAGTGCGGTGATGGCCTTGTCCGCGATGCCTGCCATGACCAGCCCGGTGAATAGTCCTGTCAATGCCAGCGCGGTCAACGCCAGCCGCAGGTCTTCGCCACGAAACAGGTTATACATCATCAAGGCCAGCCCCACAGGCAAGGAAATCAGCGCAACCAACAGCGAAACAGCCCATGTGGCCAGACGTGATACGGTGCTCGGCTCTGGCGGCAGATCATCGGCGGCATCGGTTGCCTGCTCTCGATCCGCCGCGGTGTCTGCGCTGGGATCTGCGTTGTTTGTCGGCGTATCCTGCCGCAGAAAAACCGCCCGAAGGTAGGCGAGCGTGCTTTTGTCATCCTTGGGTTCGGGATTTGCTGCCGCATCCTTGGCGGCGGTCTGGGTTTCCAGCCTTTCGCATGTCACGTCAATATCGGGAAACAGCCGCGACACCCGGTTGGCCTGTGCCTGTGAAAAGGGCAAAACTGGCGAGGGGCGCTTGCGCCTTTCCGCCGCGGCGTCGCGTTCGGTATCAGCCGCGGTCACACGGCGCGGCGTGACTTTTTCCAGCACCGACAGGAAAGAAGAGGTTTGCAGCATCATGTCAGGCTGCAGCCATTGCACAAAGTCGGGGTCCATCACCTGCGCCAGTTCCAGCGTTGCCAGCGCCAGCGCCGAATGGGCGGTCACGGTGGAGCGTTCCGCCTCACGCAGGCTTGGCAGGTCCGAGGGCAGTTTGATGATGGTCACGGTCAGCGTCATGGTGGTGTCACTGACGTTGAGTTCGCTGCCGCCCTGTGGCTGGCGATCATTGCCGAGCGCCTTTTCGATCGGGTGCATGCCATCGGATTGGAAATTATGTTCGCTGCTGTCAAGGGCATTCAGATGCAGCTCAAAAGCCCCCAGTCCCATCTTGAGATGATCATCGGCCACCATCTGCGACACGCCGGTTTCAAAGCCGCGCGCGCCTAAAACCCGTTCAAGCCGACTGGCCAGAAAGGGCAGATCGAGTGGCCTTGACCCAAGAAAAACCAAACCGGCAGTACACCGAGTATTGTCCATGCGCATGACAGCCTCCGCAGGGGGATTTCATTGCGCCCTGTATCGGTAAGGAAGTGGGGCATTTTTTGTTCCAAATCCGGTAAGCCTGAGGCATGGCGCGAAAAAACCCGATTTTGAGCGTTTTTGCGGACTTAATTTTGCCCAAAACAGAGAAAGGCGCCCCGAAAGGCGCCTTTTTCGTGTCTTTTCCAAATCTTTGCGACTCAGTGGTCGGCAGATCAGCAGCTGTAATAGTTTTTGAACTCAACCGGATGGGGGGTCATGTCATATTCTTCGACCTCCTCCATTTTCAGGCCGATATAGGCCATGATCTGGTCTTTGGTGAACACGTCACCAGCCAGCAGGTAATCCATGTCCGCCTGCAGTTCCTCCACTGCTTCGCGTAGCGATCCGCATACGGTGGGGATGCCGGCCAGCTCTTCTGCGGGCAGGTCATAGAGGTTCTTGTCCATGGCTTCGCCCGGATCGATCTTGTTCTTGATCCCGTCAAGGCCCGCCATCAGCAGGGCTGCAAAGGCCAGATAGGGGTTTGCCGCCGGATCGGGGAAACGTGCCTCGACGCGCTTGGCTTTGGGGCTTTCTGTCCACGGAATACGCACACAACCCGACCGGTTGCGCGCCGAGAATGCGCGCAGAACGGGGGCCTCATAGCCCGGCACCAGACGCTTGTAGCTGTTGGTGGTCGGGTTGGTGAAGGCGTTCAGCGATTTGGCGTGCTTGAGGATACCACCGATGAAATACAGCGCCTCCTGACTCAGATCGGCGTATTTGTCACCGGCAAACAGCGGCTTGCCGTCTTTCCAGATCGACATGTTCACATGCATGCCCGACCCGTTATCGCCCTTGATCGGCTTCGGCATGAAGGTTGCCGAACGGCCATAGGCCAGCGCCACGTTGTGGATCACGTATTTGTATTTCTGGATGTTGTCGGCCTGCTCGGTCAGTGAGCCGAAAATCAGGCCCAGCTCGTGCTGCGAGGTCGCAACTTCGTGGTGATGCTTGTCAACCTTCATGCCTATGCGCTTCATGGTGGACAGCATTTCCGAACGGATATCCTGACCGTCATCAGACGGGTTCACCGGGAAATAGCCGCCCTTGTAGCCGGGGCGATGGCCGGAGTTGCCCATCTCATATTCGGTATCGGTGTTCCACGCTGCGTGATCGGCATCCACGGAAAAGGAGACTTTGTTCGGGGCAACAGAATAGCGCACGTCATCAAAGAGGAAAAATTCCGCCTCGGGTCCGAAATAGGCTGTATCGCCGATTCCGCTGGATTTCAGATAGGCTTCGGCCTTCTCGGCTGTGCCGCGCGGATCACGGTCATAGGCTTCGCCTGTGTCCGGCTCGACCACAGAGCAATGCACGCAAAGGGTTTTTTCGGCATAGAACGGATCGATATATGCGCTTTCCGTGTCCATCATCAGCTTCATGTCGGAAGCTTCGATCGATTTCCAGCCCGCCACGGACGAGCCGTCGAACATAAAGCCTTCTTCGATGAAATCCTCATCGACCAGATCGGACACCACGGTCACATGCTGCAGTTTCCCGCGCGGATCGGTGAAACGGATATCGACATATTCGACATCCTCATCCTTGATAAGCTTGAGAAGTGCGTCCTTGCTCATTCTCTTTTCCTTTTCAGTTTGGTTATTGTTAGAGCGCGTCCGAACCGGCTTCGCCGGTGCGAATGCGGATGGCCTGCTCGACACTGCTGACGAAGATTTTGCCATCGCCAATCTTGTCGGTCTTGGCCGCGTCGATGATCGCTTCAATGGCGGCATCTACCAGATCGTCATCAAGGACGACCTCGATTTTGACCTTGGGCAAGAAGTCCACGACATATTCGGCACCACGATAAAGCTCTGTGTGGCCTTTTTGGCGGCCGAACCCTTTGACTTCGATCACAGAAAGGCCTTGAACGCCTGCGTCCTGAAGCGCTTCTTTGACTTCATCAAGCTTGAACGGCTTGATGATCGCTTCGATCTTTTTCATCCCGGTTCTCCTCGCCATTGTTCCTATGGGGTCAGACCATTTCTGGTAAAAGGCCACAATCGCACGTGAGGTGCTTTCCCGGTGCGGGCGAGGCAAATCGGCACTGCTGCCTAAATTATTCGCGCTGCGATTAAAAAATAGTCAAAAAATAAACGCCCCGCCGGCAGGATGATGGAAAATCCGGCGCAAGCGTGTTTGCGGGCTTTGCACGCGGCCGTGATTGCATGCGCTAACACCCATGCGCATAGTTTGATGATCCGCGTCCGGGTGAGGCCGTCATACAGCGATTCTAAAGGCTTGGTCGTGGTGGATATGTTTTATGGCCAAAGGAGAGCGCTATGGTGCGCGCACCGCGTGATTTTGTCTTGACGGCTTTGATGCGCGATACGCTGCGCAAGGACGCGGCGGCACATAAATACAGCCACGGGCACGCCATGGTCTTTACAGGCGGTTTAGGGCGCACGGGGGCGGCGCGGCTGGCGGCGCGTGGCGCGTTGCGGATCGGGGCAGGGCTGGTGAGTGTGGCGGTGCCGCCGGATGCCGTACCCGAGGTGGCCTGTCAGATCACAGCGCTGATGATGCGCATGGTGGCCGATACGGGGGATGTGCGGAGGGTTTTGGCCGATCACCGGATCAATGCATTATGTATCGGGCCGGGCTTCGGGGTGGGGCCGCAACAGGCGGCGGTTCTGGCGGCGGTTCTGGCCGCGCAGCGCCCTTGTGTTCTGGACGCGGACGCGCTGACTTTGCTGGCACAAGAGGACGCGGGATTGGCGCGGTTGCATCCCGCCTGTATCCTGACCCCCCATGCGGGAGAGTTTGCACGGCTTTTCCCTGATCTGGCGCAGCGGATGCCTGCGGTGGATCACACAGAGCCAGCCGCCAGAACCACGCGGGCGCAGATCCTGTGCGCGGCGGCGGAACGTGCGGGATGCACGGTTCTATTAAAGGGGACGGATAGTTTGGTGGCGGCGGATGCCATCTGCTGGATACATCGCAGCCCAGAGGATGGCGCAATGGCATGGTTGGCAACGGCAGGGTCCGGCGATGTGCTGGCGGGGTTTGTTCTGGGGCTGCTGGCGCGCGGGGTGGCGCCGGTGCAGGCGGCCAATATGGCTGTGCATTTGCATGGATTGGCGGCGCAACGCTTTGGCGCGGGGCTGATCGCAGAGGATCTGCCGGAATGCCTGCCCGCAGTGTTTGCAGATATTGGGCTGTGATAGATGCCGTTGCGATCATGCAGACCTGATCAGGCGACGCATTCCCGGATCAGGTGTGGCGCGACCCGGTCAGGCATCTTGGCGGGCGCATTCCTTGGGCAGGCACAGGGTTTCCAACCCATCGGCATAAACCAGTTGCGGGCGGTCAAAAACCAGTTGCACCAAAGTCATTTCGATTCTGTCGTGACGCGTGACACCGGGGATGCGGCCAAGCCGCTCTGCCGCCACAAGCGCAGTATCCTGCCCTGTGATGTGCTGCGCGATCCGGCCGCGCACCAATACTGTCTGCGTGGCAGGCAGGATCGTATCGGTATCTGGCCGGTTCTTGCCAAGCGACTGCGCCGCAATCTGGATGAAATCACCGCCATATTGCACGATGTGCAGCGCCGTTACCGCCACCAGGCCGGCATTGCGGGTCACAACCCGGTCACCGGGCGCCAGATACTCGACCGCAATCGCGCCATCGGATGTCCAGACAACTGACCCGGCGACCAGACCGGGATGCGGGGAATGCGCGGCAAGGCTGTGGGCGATGCCGTCCTGATGACGCGGGGGCAGCGATGCCACGCCGATATCAGCGATTGAAAACATGGATTGCCCCCCTGCCTGCCGGGTGTGTTCTGCCATCTTTGCCTCTGCTCAGTATAGTTTTTTTCTATCCTCAATAGGTGAAGCAACAGTAAATGTCGCGTCTTTTCTCCAGTCGCATATGACAGCATAGCCTTGCTGCACCTGACCGGCGTCCGCGTGGCGTCTGGGCCGGGGCAGGGGGCGTGCCATGGTCCTTGAGGGGCGCGTTGCGCTATGGCTATTTTTCCTCTCGCTTCCCTGATCAGGGTTTGCTAGACAGCGCCGGAACCGCTGCCTGCCTCCATTTTTCGGATGGGGTTGGTGGTGTTTGGTCTTCGCGGGTGTGGCGAAATGGTAGACGCACCAGATTTAGGTTCTGGCGCCGCAAGGCGTGGGGGTTCAAGTCCCTCCACCCGCACCAGAGATATGGAAAAGGACGAAAAGAATGCAGGTCACTGAGACCCTGAAAGACGGCCTCAAACGTGAGTACGAGATCATCGTGACAGCCGCTGAGCTGGAATCGAAGGTCAATGAAAAGCTGGCCGAAGCGCAGCCCGAAGTGGAAATGAAGGGCTTTCGCAAGGGTAAGGTGCCGATGGCACTGCTGAAAAAACAATTCGGCCCCAAGGTTCTGGGCGAAGCGATGCAGGAATCTGTCGATGGCGCGATGAGCCAGCATTTTGAAGACAGCGGTGATCGCCCCGCGCTTCAGCCGCAGGTGACGATGGTCGATGGTGAAACCTGGAAAGAAGGCCAGGACGTCAAGGTCAAGCTGGCCTATGAAGCATTGCCGGACATCCCCGAACTGGACCTGAGCGGTGTGTCGCTGGAACGTCTGGTGGCCAAAGCCGATGCCGCTGCTGTGGATGAGGCGTTGGCCTCTCTGGCGGAAACGGTGCAGGATTTCGCGGATCGCAAGAAAGGCACCAAAGCCAAGGATGGCGATCAGGTTGTGATCGACTTTGTCGGCAAGGTTGACGGTGAAGCCTTCGAGGGTGGCTCTGCCGAGGATTATCCTTTGGTTCTCGGCTCCGGCTCCTTCATTCCCGGTTTCGAGGAACAGCTTGTCGGCGTCAAAGTCGGTGAAGAGAAGGCCGTAACGGTCAACTTCCCCGATGAATACGGCGCGGCGCATCTGGCTGGTAAGGAAGCTGTGTTCGATTGCACCGTGAAAGCGGTGAAAGAGCCTAAAGCCGCCGAAATCAATGATGAAATGGCCACCAAATTCGGGGCCGAAGATCTGGACGCGCTGAAAACCCAGATTTCCGAGCGTCTTGAAGCGGAATATGCCGGTGCGGCGCGGGCCATCGTCAAGCGTGGCCTGCTTGATGCGCTGGATGCTCTGGTCAGCTTTGATCTGCCCCCCAGCCTTGTGGAGGCAGAGGCAAACCAGATCGCGCATCAGTTGTGGCACGAGGAAAACCCCGATGTGCAAGATCACAACCATGACAAGATCGACCCCACGGAAGAGCATACCAAACTGGCAGAGCGTCGCGTGCGTCTGGGCCTGTTGCTGGCCGAAACCGGCCGCAAAGCCGAGATTGAGGTGACCGATGCCGAAATGACCCAAGCGGTCATGGCGCAGGCACGTCAATATCCGGGGCAGGAGCGTCAGTTCTTTGAATTCATCCAGCAGAACGCCCAGATGCAGCAGCAACTGCACGCGCCGATCTTTGAAGACAAGGTCGTCGATCACATCCTGGCCCAAGCCACTGTGACGGACAAAGAAGTCACCAAGGACGAGTTGCAAAAAGCTGTCGAGGCGCTGGACGAGGAAGAGTAACCCTTTTTCTCCGGTCTCGAAGATTGCAGGGCTGCCCGAGGGGGTGGCCCTTTTTCTTGGCGCTGCGGCCCCATGGCTTGTATCCCGTCCCGCAACTTGGTCAGTTGAACGCCAGATCAGAAGAGAGGATGCAGAGATGACACATACAGGCTTTGACGGTGACGGCTTCCGCGCGTTCCGCGATACCGCGCAGCGATGCTGCACCGTCAGGCCGCTGTGGCCGATAGCCGCCTGATCC
>JBLRWJ010000129.1:0-7787 GCA_047921315.1 Rhodobacterales bacterium
TTGCCATCGCACAGCGCGTCCACATCCATTTCCACCGCACCGGACAGGTAGCTGTCCAGCAGCACCGGGCTGTCACCCGATACCACCACCGCCTCGCGGATATATCGTTCCAGATGGGCCATATCGCGCACGATCTCCATCGCGCGGCCACCCAGCACATAAGACGGGCGGATCACCAGCGGAAAGCCGATATCCTCGGCAATCGCCAAGGCCTGCGCATCGGTGCTGGCAATACCGTTGCGCGGCTGTTTCAGCCCAAGGCGTTGCACAAGCTGCTGGAACCGCTCGCGGTCTTCGGCCAGATCAATGGCGTCCGGCGTGGTGCCAAGGATCGGGATACCTTCCTCGAACAAAGCATTGGCCAGCTTGAGCGGGGTCTGGCCGCCGAACTGCACGATGACGCCATGCAGCGTGCCGTTCATCTGCTCAACCCGCAGAATCTCCATCACATGTTCCAATGTCAGCGGCTCGAAATAAAGCCGGTCCGAGGTGTCATAATCCGTGCTCACCGTCTCGGGGTTGCAGTTGATCATGATCGTCTCGTAACCCACATCCGACAGTGCGAAACAGGCATGACAGCAGCAATAATCAAACTCGATCCCCTGACCGATCCGGTTGGGACCGCCGCCCAGAATAACCACCTTCTTGCGACCCGAGGGGCGCGCCTCGCATTCCACATCGCCCATCGCGGGGGCCTCGTAGGTGGAATACATATAGGGCGTCTGCGCCTCGAACTCGGCGCCGCAGGTGTCGATCCGCTTGAAAACGGCATTCACCCCAAGGTTCTGGCGCGCGCGGCGCACATTCGCTTCTGTGCGTCCGGTCAGATGGGCCAGACGCGCATCGGTGAACCCCATCATCTTGAGCTGGCGCAGCCCGTATTCCGTGACCGGCAGGCCCTTGCGGCGCACAACATCCTCGGCCTCGATAATCTCGCGGATACGCGCCAGAAACCACGGGTCAAACATCGTGGTCGCGTGGATTTCATCATCGCTCAGCCCGTGGCGCATGGCTTGCGCTATGGTGCGCATCCGGTCTGGCGTGGCCTTGGAAATGGCCTTGATCACGGCTGACTTCTCTGGTGCGCCCTCGATCTCGACCTCGTCAAATCCGGTCAGGCCGGTTTCCATCGAGGCCAGCGCCTTTTGCAACGATTCGTGGATCGTGCGGCCAATGGCCATCGCCTCGCCCACGGATTTCATCGCCGTGGTCAGGTTGGGCTGGCTGCCGGGGAATTTCTCAAAGGCAAAGCGCGGGATTTTGGTCACGACATAGTCGATCGTCGGCTCGAAACTGGCAGGCGTGACCTTGGTGATGTCATTGTCCAACTCGTCCAGGGTATAACCCACGGCCAGTTTCGCCGCGATCTTGGCAATCGGAAAGCCTGTCGCCTTGGAGGCCAGCGCCGAGGAGCGCGACACACGCGGGTTCATCTCGATCACGACCATGCGGCCATCAGCGGGGTTGATCGCCCATTGCACGTTCGATCCGCCGGTTTCCACGCCGATCTCGCGCAGAACGGCGATGGAGCCGTTGCGCATGATCTGGTATTCCTTGTCGGTCAGCGTCAGGGCAGGGGCCACGGTGATCGAATCGCCCGTATGCACACCCATCGGATCGACGTTTTCGATCGAACAGACGATGATTGCGTTGTCGGCACGGTCGCGCACGACCTCCATCTCGAATTCTTTCCAGCCCAGCAGTGATTCATCCACCAGAATCTGTGCCATGGGCGACGCTTCCAGCCCGGAGCGGCAGTAATATTCGTAATCGTCGCGGTTATAGGCCACGCCCCCCCCGGTGCCGCCAAGGGTAAAGGCGGGGCGGATGATGGCGGGCAGGCCGATATCCTCCAACGCCTCCAGCGCCTCTTTCACACCGGCGGCAATGTCGTATTTGCCGTTTTCCTTCTTGGGGGCGGCCACAATGGTGGCTTTGGGGTTTTCCAGCCCGATCCGGTCCATCGCCTCGCGGAACAGTTTACGATCCTCTGCCATTTCGATGGCTTGGCGGTTGGCACCGATCAGTTCGACCCCGAATTTGTCCAGCACCCCCATATCGGCCAGCGCGAGGCTGGTGTTCAACCCGGTCTGCCCGCCCATCGTGGGCAACAATGCATCGGGGCGTTCCTTCTCGATGATCTTGGCGACCACTTCGGGCGTGATCGGCTCGATATAGGTGGCATCGGCCAATCCGGGATCAGTCATGATCGTTGCGGGGTTGGAATTGACAAGGATCACGCGATAACCTTCCTCGCGCAGGGCCTTGCAGGCCTGAGCGCCGGAATAGTCGAACTCGCAGGCCTGTCCGATGACAATGGGGCCCGCTCCGATGATCATGATGGATGAGATATCGGTTCTTTTTGGCATATCGGTCCCCTTGTGGCGCGACTTATGGACAAAGCACAGGCCGCGCGGCAGCATGGCGCCGCAGGGCAGCCCTGCGCGCAAATTCTCGTGGGTTATAGACATCCCAAGATGCGGCGCAAGCCCTGTTTGGCCGCGCAACATCTGTTCTTCTTGACCATGGCCGCGCCCCCTTGTTCCGGGGCTGCGGCATGCTTATGTCAACTCTCATTGACATGTTTGGGTCAAAGTTTGCGTTGCGACGCGTTTTTTTCCTTTTTACGGCTATCACGCCTTGGAACCAAAGCTGCCGGTCCTGACATCGGACGCGGCGCAAAGGACAATATATGACCCGCTGGGATCGTGACATGCAGGAGACGCGGCTATGACCGCCCCCACAGCGGGTTTGCTGCGGCAACCCCGGCGCAAGGGGATGATGGGGTCACAAACCGTCTTGCCCCTGATTGAGGCGATAGACCGAACCTTGGGGCAGGCGGCCGCCGCCCGCCTGATGGACGAGGCGCGCTTTACCCATTTGCCCGACCCCGGCGAACCTGTGCGTGAACGTCAGGTCGCGGTGCTGCATCAAGCCTTGCGGCGCGAATATCCCGATATTGCCGAGACAATCCAGCGCGAAGCGGCGCGCGACGCGGTCGAATGGTTGATGCAAAACCGCATCCCCGCCCGCGCAAGGATGCTGCTGGCGGGGATGCCGTGGGCAATGGCCGTCTGGATGCTGGGGCGCAATGCTGCGCAAAATGCATGGACGTTCGGCGGCTCCGGCAAATTCTCGGTGCTGGGGACCAATGAGTTTCAACTGGTGGACAACCCGATCATCCGTGGCGAGGTCAGCAACCTGCCAATCTGTGTCTGGCACGAGGAATTGTTCCAGCACACGTTCCGCCGCATGGCCCATAGTCGCCTGCGCTGCGTCGAGACAAGCTGCATGGCCGCGGGCGCAGATGCCTGCCGTTTCCACCTGAGCATGGGCGATATCTCAGAAGCTGCTTGATCTGTGTCAAGTAAAGTTGACAGTTAATGTGTCAGATTTCCTGAAAAGCTCAGGGAGTCGGCTATGCGTATTCTGTTCGTTCACCCCAATTATCGCTCGGGCGGGGCCGAGATCGCCGGAACATGGCCGCCCGCATGGGTCGCCTATCTGACCGGAAGCCTGCGCAAGGCGGGATTTGACGATATCCATTTCATCGACGCGATGACCGATGACATCAAGGATGATGAACTGGCCGTGCAAATGGCCGCGATCCAGCCCGATGTTGTGGGCGTGACCGCGATCACCCCTTCCATCTACCGGGCCGAGGATGTGCTGAAGCTGGCGCGCGATCATTGCCCTGATGCGGTGCGGATGCTGGGCGGTGTGCACGCAACCTTCATGTATAAACAGGTCATCGCCGAGGCCCCATGGGTTGACGTGATCGTGCGCGGCGAGGGCGAGGAAATCCTGACCGAGTTGATGCTGACGATCGAGGATGGCCGCTGGCCCGCCGACCGCCACAAGATCAAGGGCATCGCCTTTGCCGAAGGCGATCAGATCATCGCAACGCCTGCCGCCAGCACGGTCAAGGATCTGGACGGGATCAGCCCCGATTGGTCCATTCTGGAATGGGAGAAATACAAATACATCCCCCTCAACACCCGTGTCGCCATCCCGAACATGGCGCGCGGCTGCCCGTTCACCTGTTCATTCTGCAGCCAGTGGAAATTCTGGCGCGATTACCGCGTGCGCGATCCCAAAAAGGTGGTGGATGAGATCGAGGATCTGGTGCTCAACCACCAAGTCGGCTTTTTCATCCTTGCCGATGAGGAACCCACGATCAACCGCAAGAAATTCATCGAATTCTGTCAGGAACTGATCGACCGTGGCCTGCCCGACAAGGTGAAATGGGGCATCAACACCCGCGTCACCGATATCTACCGTGACCGCGACTTGCTCAAGTTCTATCGCAAGGCAGGGCTGGTGCATGTGTCACTGGGCACCGAAGCCGCCGCGCAGATGAAGCTTGATATCTTCAACAAGGAAACAAAGGTCGAGGAAAACAAAACCGCCATCCGCCTGCTGCGCGAGGCCGATATTCTGGTCGAGGCGCAGTTCATCGTGGGGCTGGATAATGAGACCCCCGAAACCCTGAATGAAACCTATAAAATGGCATGGGACTGGCAGCCCGATCTGGCCAACTGGGCGATGTATACGCCATGGCCCTTCACGCCGCTGTTTCAGGAGTTGAAAGATCAGGTCGAAGTGTTCGATTTCAGCCGCTACAATTTCGTCACCCCGATCATGAAACCCGCCGCCATGACGCGGGGCGAGTTACTGGATGGGGTGATGAACAACTACCGCCGCTTCTATATGAAAAAGGCGCTGTTCCACTATCCGTGGCGCGGCACGGGGTTCCGGCGGCGCTACCTTCTGGGATGCCTCAAGGCGTTCATGAAGGCCGGATTCGCGCGCACCTTCTATGATCTGGGCAAGGTCGGCTATACCGGCCCGCAATCCAAGAACAAGCTTGATTTCCATTTCGATGAAAGCCGCACCATCGCCGAGGCGCAGATGGAGGATTGGGAAGCCTCTGCCGATAAAGCCGCCCGCGCGGCAGAACGGCGCGAAGCCTTGCGCGCGCAAGGCAAGGAACGCGCAGCGGAACGGTCCAAAGCGTTCAAAATGCCCAATGGCGCAGAGGTAAAAGTCTGCGGTGGCGGCGCCCAGCAGATGGAGGATGTCTGATCCGATGGGCGCCGCGCAACATACCGGGCCGGCGTCCGGCATGATCGGTCCGAATGCGGTGCTGCAACTTGTGCCACTGCTGGACAAGACGGGCGGCAGCGACTGGCGCCAGACCCTGTTGGTCAGGGCCGGATTGGACAACCTGCCCGATGGCACCGGCATGATCCCCGAAATACCTGTGGCCCGCCTGCATCAGGCGCTGCGCCGGGACCGGCCTGATCTGGCGGCTGAGCTGGGCTGGAAAGCGGGTTTGGCGACGGGGGATTATATCTTGGCCAACCGTATCCCTGCCGCCGCACAACGGTTCTTGAAGGTGCTGCCGTGGCGTTTGTCTGCGCGCCTGCTGTCACAGGCGATCAGGCGCAACGCATGGACATTTGCCGGATCGGGGCGGTTTCTGGTGATGACCCCGCTGATGTTCGATCTGCGCGCCAATCCTTTGGTGCATGGCGAAGTGGCGGATCACCCGCTATGCGACTGGCATCGCGGCGTCTTCACGCGGCTCTTTCAGACCCTTGTTCATCCGACCCTCACCTGCCACGAGCCGCGTTGCTGCGCCACGGGCCATGCCGCCTGCCGGTTCGAGATGCGCCACGATGCGCCCTGACGCCGGGGTTTTATGCCCTATCCCTTGACTTCCACGCGCGGGCGCGGTGTATCGGGCCAAACTGACATGCCCGATTTACCCCGAAGGGACCGCCCCATGCACGCCTATCGCAGCCATTCCTGCGCCGATCTGAACATCTCTCATGTAGGGGACACTGTCCGCCTGTCCGGCTGGGTGCACCGCGTGCGCGATCATGGCGGCTTGCTGTTTATCGACCTGCGCGATCATTACGGCATCACGCAGGTGTTGTGTGACCCCGATAGCCCGGTATTTGCACAGGTGGAAAAGGTCCGTTCGGAATGGTGCATCCGCATCGACGGCGAGGTAAAGGCGCGGGACGCATCGCTGGTGAACGCGAAAATCCCGACAGGCGAGATCGAAGTGTTCATCCGCGATGTCGAAGTGCTGGGTGCTGCCAAAGAACTGCCCCTGATGGTGTTCGGCGATCAGGAATACCCCGAGGAAACGCGCCTGCGCTACCGTTTCCTTGATCTGCGCCGCGACGCGATGCAACGCAATATGGTGCTGCGCTCCGATGTGGTTGCCTCTATGCGTAAACGCATGTGGGACAAGGGGTTCCGCGAATATCAAACGCCGATCATCACGGCCTCCAGCCCCGAGGGCGCGCGCGATTTTCTGGTGCCCTCGCGCCTGCATCCGGGCAAATTCTACGCCCTGCCGCAGGCCCCGCAGCAGTTCAAGCAGCTTCTGATGGTGTCGGGGTTTGATAAATATTTCCAGATCGCGCCCTGTTTCCGCGACGAAGACCCCCGCGCTGACCGCAGCCCCACCGATTTCTACCAGTTGGACATGGAAATGTCCTTTGTCACCCAGCAGGACGTGTTCGACACGATCTCGCCCGTGATTGCGGGTGTGTTCGAGGAATTCGGCGGCGGGCGCAAGGTTGACGCGGCAGGCGACTGGCCGCAGATCTCCTATAAGGACGCGGCACTCTGGTATGGCACCGACAAGCCCGACCTGCGCAACCCGATCAGGATGCAGGTTGTGTCCGAGCATTTTGCAGGCTCCGGCTTTGCCATTTTCGCCAAATTGCTGGAGCAGGACGGCACCCAGATCCGCGCCATCCCCGCGCCGGGTGGCGGCAGCCGCAAATTCTGCGACCGGATGAATGCCTTTGCCCAGAAAGAGGGCCTGCCCGGTATGGGCTATATCTTCTGGCGCGAGGCCGAGGGCGGGATGGAAGCCGCAGGGCCGCTTGCCAAGAACATCGGCCCCGAGCGGACCGAGGCGATCCGCCAGCAGCTTGGCCTTGGCGTGGGCGATGCGGCCTTCTTCCTTGGTGGCAAACCCAAGCAGTTCGAAGGCGTGGCCGGCAAGGCGCGCACCGTCATCGGGGAGGAGCTGGGCCTGACAGACAAGGACCGTTTCGCCTTTGCATGGATCGTGGATTTCCCGATCTATGAACAGGATACTGAGACCGGCAAGATCGACTTTGAACATAACCCCTTCTCGATGCCGCAGGGCGGGATGGACGCGCTGCTGGGTGATCCGCTGGCCGTGCGCGGGTTCCAGTATGATCTTGCCTGCAACGGCTATGAACTGGTCAGCGGTGCTATCCGTAACCACAAACCTGAAATCATGTTCAAGGCGTTCGAGATTGCAGGCTATGGCAAAGACGAGGTCGAAAAACGCTTTGGCGGCATGGTTAATGCTTTTCAATATGGCGCCCCGCCCCATGGCGGTTGCGCGGCGGGCATTGACCGCATCGTGATGTTGCTGGCGGATGAGGCGAATATCCGCGAGGTGATCCTGTTCCCGATGAACCAGCGCGCCGAAGACCTGATGATGGGCGCGCCCAGTGAGCCGCTGAGCCAGCAATTGATGGAGCTGAACCTGCGCGTCATCCCGCAGGAATGACAGGCGGCTTGCGTGGTGCGGCCGCATCACATCAAGCTGTGACCATATGATGCGCGGGGCGGTCAAACGCGCCCCCGCTTGCACGGAATCTGGCCGCAAGGCGCATTTGGCGGGCACAGTTCACTTACAAAAGCTGTGCGGAGCGGATGATGCCCCGCTTCGCACAGGTCACATGACTGTTGCGCCGTCTGCATATGTCCGGCTTGCCTGCCGCAAA
>JBLRWJ010000130.1:0-7754 GCA_047921315.1 Rhodobacterales bacterium
CCCAGGCAGGCGCTGCCCTCATCCTGGGGCCGGAACGGTGTCATGCAGAGGTCTTAGGAAACCTTTGTCAGCGCCGTGCCAAAACAAAAAATCCGCAAGACAGGGCTTGCGGATCATCAAATGCATTCAGATGCGTTCGGATAAGCCGCAGGGCGAGGGCCTGCCCCTGACTTATCTTCTCACCGTGGCGTTTTACCGCCCCCAGCTGCGTACCGGACCGCAATCCATATGCACGAAATTCGAACCGGAATAGCTGCCAACCCCACCGGCGCGGCATGCCGCTGCCGCTCGGGCCATTTGCCCGACCGAGCGTGATGCAAGGCGCAGATCTGCGGCCTGACCTTTCAGATGCAGCGAATTGCGGGCAACACCGCCGGAATTGGACCGCAGCATCGCGTTGGTCTTTGGGCTGCGATAGCCGGACAGCAACATATACGGTTCGGACACATCCAGCAGGTTATGCGCAGCCGCCATGATATCAATGGTGCGCAGATCGATATTGACCACATCATTGGTGCGCCAGTCGCGCATGAAATGATTAATCTCCGCAACCGCATCGGGGATATAATCCCCTTGGATCCAGTAGATCGTGTCCAGTCTTTCGCCGGTCCGGCCTGAATAAAGTTTGATCCGGCGGATATCACCGCTTCGCCGCAAAAGGCCGGATGCCTTTGCATAGGTGGGAGCTGCGGTAAGAGCCGTTGCCGCGAACACACCCAAAAGGGCTCTCCGCGAAAAGCTCGAGGAAGTTTTATCGGTCATGGTGAGCGTCAGTCCCGTCGCTTGCCTGTTTCCCCGCGATGTTACGCGGCTTGTTTTCATCCATCCCCAGATGCTGCATAAGGTATGGCATATAAGAAATTGTGAACCAACCCGCGGTTCCCTGCTTTTTTCCGCATCCATGCCCGTTCGGCGAAAACTTGCCAACCGCCACGGACAGACCAAATTTTACCGCAAACCGATGCAAGCGCGCATCACACAGGTGCAACTGGCGAAAACATGACAAAATGTGAATGGACAATGCAGGCCCGTCTTTACACTGCTGGTTGTATCAAGCGGCTGAGATTGAAAAAGGAATAAGCAATGCATGGCGACGACAAATCCCCCCGCCCCGTGAAGCGTCAGAGCCGGCTTTTCCAGACCCGTTTGGCGCTGTCAGTGTTGGGCGCGCTTGCGCTGGGGGCTGGCTTGGCCGGTCATGGCGGGCAAGCGATGGCCCAAACGCAGATATTGACCCCGGCGCAGACAACCAGCTTTGCCCAAGCCCGTGACCAGATCAGGATCAGCGCCTTTGAACAGGCCATCGCCGAGGCCGCAGCACCTGATGCCGCAATCGCGCAATTCTACAGTGACAGGGGCTATGCCGCGATCTGGACCGGCGCGGATGATATCTATACCGCCCGCCGCCGCGCCCTGATGCAGGCGATTGCGGATACCGGCGAACATGGCCTGCCGCCCGCACGCTACCAAGGCGATGCGCTGATGAACGCGATGCGCCGCGCGCAAAGCCCGCGTGATCTGGGCCTTTTGGAGGTTGAGTTGACCCGCAGCCTGCTGCGGCTGTCGCGTGATCTGCAGACCGGATTGGTCACACCGGCGCGGGTTGATAGTGGCATCGTGCGCAAGGTGCCTTTGCGTGACCGCGCCGAGACTTTGCAGCAGTTTGTCACCAGCACGCCTGCCAGCTTCTTTCGCGGGCTTGCCCCGTCAACGGCGGAATACACCCGCCTGATGAAAGAGAAGATCAGGTTGGAGCGGCTGTTGGGCATAGGCGGCTGGGGGCCAACCGTGCCCGCCAAGGCGCTGGCCCCCGGCGAGAGTGGCGCCGCCGTTGTTGCGCTGCGCAATCGTCTGATTGCGATGGGCTATCTGACCCGCAACGCATCGCAAAGCTATGATGCCGCGTTGCAAACGGCCGTGCAGGTGTTTCAGACAGATCATGGCCTGACAGCGGATGGTGTGGCCGGTGCCGGCACCCTGGCCGAAATCAACACGCCGGTCGAGGATCGCCTGAAATCGGTGATTGTGGCGATGGAACGGGAACGCTGGCTTGGCCAGGAGCGGGGCAAGCGGCATATTCTGGTCAACCTCACCGATTTTCATTCCAAGATCATCGATGATGACAAGATCACCTTTCAAACGCGCTCTGTCATCGGCGCCGTCGATCCGGCCAAGCGCACGCCCGAGTTTTCCGACATGATGCAATATCTGGAGATCAACCCGGACTGGACCGTGCCGCGTGGTATTATCCAGCGCGATTATCTGCCCGCCTTGCAGCGCAACCCGAACGCCTTGAGCCATCTGCAGGTCACCGATGCGCGCGGGCGTGTGGTGCCGCGCGGCGCGGTCAATTTCTCGCAATATACCGCGCGCAGCTTTCCCTTCAACCTGCGTCAGCCCCCCGGCCGCACCAATGCCTTGGGGACGGTCAAATTCATGTTCCCAAATCCCTATGCGATCTATCTGCATGACACGCCGGAGAAAAACCTGTTCTCACGCGAAAGCCGGACTTTCTCATCAGGTTGCGTGCGCCTGAATGATCCGCATGATTTTGCCTATGTTCTGCTGTCGCGTCAGGAGGATGACCCAAAGGCGTTCTTTGACCGCATCCTGAATTCCGGCCAGCAAACCCGCGTCAATCTGAAAGACCCGGTGCCAGTGCATCTGATTTACCGCACCGCCTTTACCAATCCCAAGGGCAAGACCAACTTTCGTCGTGATGTTTACGGACGTGACACAAAGATATGGGAGGCGCTTGAGCGGGCAGGGGTGGAACTGCGCGCGGTTCGGGGGTAAATCTGCCCCGTCAGGAACGGGGACCAGCATGAGCTACACTATCAAAGAGATCGCGGCGGCGCTGGGGGCGCAAACCTTTGGCGATACGGCCCTGCGCGTATCCGGCGTGGCTGAACCGGCCCATGCCGGCCCTGACCATCTGGCCCTGGCGATGTCGGCCAAATATGCCGAAGGCTTGCCGCTGGGGCAGGCGCAGGCGGCCATGCTGTGGGACGGGGCTGATTGGCAGGCTTTGGGCTTGAAGGCCGCGATCGTCGCGCCGCGCCCGCGCTATGCGATGTCAGGGTTGAGTGCGATGATGGACCCCGGCGAGGGTTACGCCGAAGGCATCCACCCCTCTGCCGTGATCGACCCGACCGCCCTGATCGGGGCAGGGGTCAGTATCGGTGCCTTGGCGGTGATCGGCGCGCGCGCACAGATCGGCGCGCAGAGTGTGATCGGCCCGCAATGCTATATCGGGACAGGCGCAATTCTGGGCGAGGCCGCATTCTTGCGCGAAGCCGTGCGCATCGCGGCGCGTGCCCATATCGGCGCAAGGTTTTATGCGCATCCCGGGGCCGTAGTCGGGGCTGACGGGTTTTCCTTTGTGACCCCCGAGGCGTCAGGCGTGGAAAGCGTGCGCCAGACCTTGGGTGATCAGGGCGCGGCAACACCGCAATCATGGACGCGCATCCATTCCTTGGGCAGCGTGCGCATTGGCGATGATGTGGAACTGGGGGCCAATAGCTGCATTGATCGGGGCACCGTGCGCGACACATCGGTGGGTGACAGGGTTAAGTTCGACAATCTGGTTCATATCGGGCATAATGTAACCATTGGAAATGATTGCCTGATCTGTGGTCAGGTCGGGGTGGCCGGATCAACGAGGATTGGCAACAATGTCGTGCTGGCCGGGCAGACAGGCATCAGTGACAACCTGTTCATCGGTGATAATGTGATCACCGGCGGGGCGACCAAGATCATGTCGAACGTGCCTGCGGGCCGCGTCATGCTGGGCTATCCGGCGGTGAAGATGGACAGCCATATCGAAAGCTACAAGGCGTTGCGCCGCTTGCCGCGCCTGTTCCGTGATGTTGCCCAGTTGCAGAAATCAGTTTTCAAACAAAACAAGAGTGACTAAATCAGCCACGCAATACCGGATCGGCCACGCGCCGCATCGCACTGGAAGGGCCTCCCCATGAGCATTCAGGACCGTGTCATCGCCATCATCGCTGAACAAGCCGTGCTGGACCCCGCAGACGTGACCCCGGACAGCACGCTCGCCGATCTGGGCATCGACAGTCTGGGGCTGGTTGAAAGCATCTTTGCCATCGAAGAAGCCTTTGATATTACTATTCCTTTCAACGCCAATGAACCTGAAAAGTCAGACTTTGACATCACCTCGGTCAGCACAATCGTCGCCGGGATCGAAAAGCTGGTGGCCGGGCAGGGCGGCACGTGAAACGCGTTGTCATCACAGGCGCGGGAACCATCAATGCGCTTGGCCATGATGTTGCCGAGACCCTTGCGGCCATGCGCGAGGGGCGGTGCGGCATCGGCCAGCTGGAGTTCCGCGATGTCGAGCGGCTGGCAATCCAGATCGGTGGTCAGATCAAAGGGTTCGAGGCCGAGGGCCATTTCAACCGCCAACAGATGACCCTGTATGACCGGTTCACCCAGTTCACCCTGATGGCTGCCCGCGAGGCGATAGACCAATCCGGGCTGGAATTCAGCGGTGATCTGGCCAATCGCGCCGGTGTCGTGCTGGGCACGGCCGGGGGCGGGGTCAGCACATGGGATGACAATTACCGCGCGGTTTATGAAGAGGGCAAGAACCGGGTGCATCCTTTTGTGGTGCCCAAACTGATGATGAACGCCGCCGCCTCGCATGTGTCGATGGAATATAACCTGCGCGGGCCAAGCTTCACGGTTTCCACCGCCTGTGCCTCATCCAATCACGCGATGGCGCAGGCATTTCAGATGGTGCGCTCGGGGATGAGCCCGGTGATGATCACGGGCGGGTCCGAATCCATGCTGTGTTTCGGCGGGATCAAAGCGTGGGAAGGGCTGCGCGTGATGTCCCGCGATGCCTGCCGCCCGTTTTCAGCCAATCGCAACGGCATGGTGCAAGGCGAGGGGGCGGGTGTCTTTGTCTTTGAGGATTATGACCACGCCCGCGCCCGCGGGGCCGAGATCATGGCCGAGGTGGCAGGGTTTGCCATGTCATCGGATGCGGCAGATATCGTGATGCCGTCCAAACAGGGCGCATCGCGGGCTATTGCCGGGGCCTTGAAGGATGCGGGCATTGCCCCGGATCAGGTGGGGTATATCAATGCCCATGGCACAGGGACCGCTGCCAATGACAAAACCGAATGTGCCGCTGTGGCGGATGTCTTTGGCCCGCATGCCGACCGTTTGATGATCTCATCGACCAAATCGATGCATGGCCATCTGATCGGGGCAACCGGCGCGGTGGAATTGCTGGCCTGTATCATGGCGCTGCGGGACGGGGTCATTGCACCGACCATCGGCTATCAGGAGTTTGACCCCGAATGCGCGCTGGACGTGGTCCCGAACGAGGCGCGCGAGGCAAAGGTGGATGTCGCGCTGTCGAATGCCTTTGCCTTTGGCGGGTTGAACGCTGTGCTGGCACTGCGCAAGATCTAGTAGCACCTGACTATGTCGGGAAGTGTTGCTGCCGCCCCCCGACAATGCCAAAAGCCACCCGAACCGGGTGGCTTTCGCGCTGTTCCATCACATCAGCGGCGTGGCTTACTCGGTCGGGACAACCAAGCTGTCATAGCCCGCTGTAAAGCCTGTCAGCGACATGGTCACCTCGACACGCTCATCAGGGGCGACGAAAGGCACCAGCGTCACGGTGGCCGCAGCGCCGCGCTTATAGGCGTTGATGTCATCCTGTGTCAGGCCGATCCGCGCATAGCATCCCTGCCGATCACAGACCGAGAACGGATAGCGCTTTGGCTGGCCACCATTGACCGTAATCGTCAACTGCGCGGTCAGCAATGTCTCAAGCGGCACCGCAACCAGCGCCCCGGCCACAGCCTGACCGCCTGCGGGGATCTTGAACAGGCGCACATTGGCCACCTGATTGTCCTCTTCATCGGTCAGGGTCTGGAAGATCTGGCATGGCTCCTCGCCCTCCGGCACTCTGAGACATTCCAGCCCCCAATCGCCCGAAACCTCGCGGATATACGGCTCTCCGATTTGCGGTCCGTCCACGACCGTCTCGCCCATGGCCAGCCCCTGATCAACGGGTGCGGCCTGATCCCCTGCGGGGGAGGTATCTTGCGCATAGGCCGGCGCGGTCAGAGCGAAGGCGGCAATGATCGAAACTCGTGTCAAAAGATTGGGCATGCGTTCCCGTCCTGTTTTGAAAATGGCACTGTTGGCGCACTCTACCATGTCAAGGACACATTGTCAGGGCGGGTTTGTACAACATCAGGCGTGAAGGGCGGAAAGCTGCCTGATCCATCGCATCAAATACCCCGCACAAGTCACGGTAGAAAAACTAAAAAAGGGGCCACAGGGCCCCTTTTCGTCTTTTTTTCTACTCCCCGTCGGACTGGCCGACTTAGTAATTGAGGTGACGCTAATTTGAATTGACGCATCGGTCAACAGCCAAGGGTTCACAATTTTGTCTCAAGCCCAAAAAAAGGCCGCATCCAAAGATGCGGCCAGTCTGACAGGGAGGAAGAGCCCCGAATCCGCCACAGGGGCGAATATCGGGGCAAATTCAATATGGCACAAAAGGGTTAAGATTGTATCTTCGGCTCAGGTCCACCTTGCGGCCTTTTGCAGGCCTTGTGCAGGTGTGGTGAATTTTCAAAAGGGACAGACAGTGGAAGACAGCATTTTTATTGGTGGCGGTGGCCCGGATTATGCCAGCAAACAGCACATGTTGCTACGCTATGCCAACCGGCACGGGCTGATCGCCGGGGCCACCGGCACGGGCAAAACGGTGACCTTGCAGATCCTTGCCGAGGGGTTCTCTGCTGCGGGTGTTCCTGTCTTCATGTCTGATGTGAAGGGCGATCTGTCAGGCATGGCGCTGCCCGGTGATCCGATGGGCAAACTGCATACCCCCTTCACAGAGCGGGCTGTGACCATCGGTTTTGATACATATGTCTATGATGCCTTTCCCGTCGCGTTCTGGGACATGTTCGGGCAGCAAGGCCATCCTGTGCGCACCACTGTGGCCGAGATGGGGCCGCTGCTTCTGAGCCGTTTGCTGGAACTGACCGAGGCGCAGGAAGGTATCCTGAACATCGCCTTCCGGCTGGCCGATGAACAGGGCATGGCGCTGCTGGATCTGAAGGATCTGCAGGCGTTTCTGGTCTGGCTCGGGGAAAACCGCGCCGAGATTTCGCTACGCTATGGCAATATCGCCGTGGCCTCGATCGGCGCGATCCAACGGCGGCTGATGGTGCTGGAAAATCAGGGCGGCACACATTTCTTCGGAGAGCCGGCACTGGAGCTGGCGGATCTGATGCGCTGTGATGAAGACGGGCGCGGGATGGTCAATATCATGGCCGCCGACCGCTTGATGAACAGCCCGCGCCTTTATGCGACCTTCCTTTTGTGGTTGCTGTCTGAACTGTTCGAGACGCTGCCCGAAGTGGGCAACCCGGCCAAACCCAAGCTGGTGTTCTTCTTTGATGAGGCCCATTTGCTGTTCAACGATGCACCACGCGCGCTGCTTGACAAGGTCGAACAGGTCGCCCGCCTGATCCGCTCCAAGGGGGTGGGGGTCTATTTTATCATCCAGACCCCCGCCGATGTGCCCGAAGCGATCCTTGGCCAGTTGGGCAACCGCGTGCAACATGCCTTGCGCGCCTTTACCGGCCGCGATCAGCAGGAATTGCGCCGCGCCGCGATGACCTATCGCAGCAATCCGGCCTTTGATACCGAAACCGCAATCCGCGAGGTCGGCACAGGCGAGGCGGTGACATCGATGCTGC
>JBLRWJ010000131.1:0-7745 GCA_047921315.1 Rhodobacterales bacterium
TGTGCTAATTGTATTCCAACCACCTTGGGTTGATATTGGCGAAAACTGTAGTTTTGCATCGAATCAGTCATCCATTTTTTGATGACTTTTCTCGTATGAGAGCAGACGATTGATTGTTTCAGATAATGGTAAAATCTGATTGCCGGGATTGGCACCCGAAAAACATCGCACCCCTTCGGCAAGCCTCAGTTGTCGGCTCGCCGGTCCGGACGATGAGCCAACGGATGGCAAAGCTCTTAATCAACACTGTGAGTGTTTTGGCTATCAGCCGACCTGTGGTGATGTTGATAATTCACCCTGAACAACCTTCATCCCATTGATTTTACGAAGAAAGCCGCCGGATTTTCTCGCATCGGCCTGCAAGGTTTGTATAATATCTACTGAAACCTTGCAATTTAGATCCGCCAATGAAGCATCGCAAACGCCCGCCGGAACAGGATGACCTGCTGCGTCCACGACTGGTCGACATGATTGATCGGCCTCACGAACTGACCAAGCTTCCTGACTGAAAAGCCGCGACGCAGCTGATCTATCTGGCGATCCGCAGCTTTGAGAAAGGTGGCGGGAATGGTTTGCGGCCCGCAATCAGTTCGCCATCATGTTCGACGAGCGCTTCAATGCGTCACTGTATCTGAAACCCGCATGGGCCAGCCCAGATACACAAAGTTCATGACACTCCCTGCTAAAGCCCTGTCTGCCGCCGTAGCCTTTGAACGTCAGATTTGATCTGGTTTCCCGGTTTTAGACGTTCATCAACCTCTTGTTGCGGGCGATACCAACGGCGCCGATGCACGGGTGCCGACCGCCCCGCCACCGCGTTGCACCGGTGAATTATGCCTCATGAATGGGCGGTTTAGGGGTGTAAGAATGGGCGCAGGTCAGAAACGGGTAGACCGGCATGGGACTGCGCCTTACCGTTTGATCAAATTATCGCTGCGTTGATTCGTGGTAAACAAACAGACTATGCGGAGGTTTCATGCCCATTCAGGCTGATTTGATCATTACGAATGGCTGCATCCTGACGATGGATACCGCCCAGCCCCGTGCGCAGGCGCTGGCGCTGGCTGGGGACCGCATTCTTGCGGTCGGATCCAATGCGCAGATCACAGCACTGGCCGGGCCTGCCTGCCGTGTGATTGACGCAAAGGGGGCCACGGTGCTGCCCGGACTGATCGAAAGCCACCTGCATCTGTTCATGGGCGGATCGGAACTGGCGCATCTGCAATTGCTGGGCATACGCGGCCCCGAGGCGCTGCGCCGGGCCATTGTGGATTATGCCGCCGCAAACCCTGATCGCCCTGTAATCATGGGACAGGGCACCGATTATGACATCTATGATCGCGCCCTCACGCGGCATGATCTGGACGCGATCCTGCCGGACAGGCCTGTGCTGTTGCTGGCGGCGGATCACCACACCGGATGGGCGAATACGGCAGCGTTGAAGGCGGCGGGCATTCTGGAGGGCAAGACCCTGACCCCCGGCAATGAGATCGTGATGGGCGAGGATGGCCTGGCCCTTGGCGAGCTGCGCGAGTTCGAGGCCAAGGCCCCGGTTCTGCAACTGTCAGGCGAGCATCGCATCACGGCGGGCCTTGCGACAGGGGCCGAGCCTGAACCCGCCCCCACAGCAGAAGATCTGGCTGCGGATTGCGTGCCGATGGCGCGCGGGCTGGCGCATTGTGCGCGCCATGGTCTGACATCGCTGGTCAATATGGACGGCAATTTCTACACGTTGCACGTGCTGGATGCGCTGCGGGCGCAGGGCAAACTGACAGCGCGTGTCAGGGTGCCGTTTCATTATCGCAATCACCGCAGCCCCGCTGATATGGACATTGCCAGCCAGATGACAGCCGCGTTCAACGATGACTGGCTGAGTTCGAATTTTGTCAAATTCTTCATGGATGGTGTGATCGATAGCGGCACGGCTGTGATGCTGGACGATTACCCCGACACACCCGGCTGGCGCGGCGACCCGCTGCATAGCCCGGACGGCTTTGCACAAGCCGTCACCGAAGCGGATCGACGCGGGCTGCAGATCGCGGTTCATGCCATTGGGGACAGTGCGGTGCGCCGCGTGATTGATGGCTATGCCGCAGCCCGCGCCGCGAACGGCCCCCGCGATTCGCGCCACCGCATCGAACATATCGAACTGATTGACCGCAGCGATATTCCCCGCATGGCGGATTTGGGCATCATCGCGTCGATCCAGCCCTGCCATGTGCCCGGCGCGCTGGATTTTCCGCTGCAGCCGACGCTGGACAAGATCGGCAAGGCGCGTTGGGATGATGCCTATCTATGCCGCTCCTTGCGCGATGCCGGGGTCAAACTGGCCTTTGCCTCGGATTGGCCGGTGGCGGATATCAATCCTTTGCGCGGGATACAGGCCGCGCTGCAACGGCCTGTTTTTGAAGGCGCTAGCGACGAACGCATTGAATTGCTGGATATTCTGGCCGCCTATACAATTGGCGGGGCCTATGCCGAACATACCGAGGACCGCAAAGGAATGCTGCGCCCCGGCTATCTGGCGGATGTGGTGATCCTTGATGGTGATATCGAACAGACGCCGCATGATCAGATCGGGGCGATGCGCGTGCAAAAAACAATCTGCGGCGGGCGGATTGTCTGGGATGCCGACGCGCATGCCGCTTAACGCTTGATCATCGCCCGATCAGGGTGCCACGATAGATTAATCAGATATGCGGAGACACAGATTTGTCAGAGCCGGATCCGAAACATGCCCCCGAGATCGAGATTACGCGCCTCAGCAAGGTGTTCGGGCAAGGGGCGACAGCGTTCAAAGCCTTGTCCGATATCAACCTGACGATCCGCACGGGAGAGTTCTTTACGCTGCTGGGTCCGTCCGGTTGTGGCAAGACCACCTTGCTGCGGGTGATCGCGGGATTTGAACAGCCCAGCGCAGGCTCTGTGAAGATTAATGGTCAGGAAGTGGCCGGTCAGGGGCCGAATGCGCGCCCCGTCAATACCGTGTTTCAGAATTACGCCCTGTTTCCGCATATGAGCGTGGCGCAGAATATCGGCTTTGGCCTCAAGATGCTGGGGCGTCCGGCGGATGAGGTGCGCCAGACCACGGCGCGGATGCTCAAACTGGTGCAGATGGAGGCGATGGCAGATCGTAAACCATCCGAGATATCGGGCGGCCAGCAACAGCGCGTGGCGCTGGCCCGCGCGCTGGCGCCGCAACCGCGTGTTCTGCTGTTGGACGAGCCGCTCTCGGCGCTGGATCTGAAGCTGCGCAAGGAAATGCAGAGCGAGCTGAAGCGGCTCCAGACGGAAACAGGCATCACCTTTGTTTTCGTCACCCATGATCAGGAAGAGGCGCTGACCATGTCAGACCGCGTCGCGGTGATGTCAGGCGGGCGCATCCTGCAGCTTGGCTCACCCAATGAGATTTACAACAGCCCGGCGGAACGGTTTGTGGCCGATTTCATCGGTGATACGAATTTCATGACGGTCAAAGTGGTTGAGGTGACAGAGGATGCCGCCCATGTGCGCCTGCCCGGTGGCGGCGTGCAATCTGCCCGTCTGCCCAACGGGATGCGGCCCAAAGCGGGCGATGATGTATCCGTTGTGATCCGGCCGGAACAGGCCAGCCTGAGCGGGGATGACGCCGCCGATCTGTCCGCCACGGTGACCCATTGCGTCTTTTTCGGGACGGACACGCATATCCATGTCCATCTGGCGGATGGCACCCCCTTTACCCTGCGGCGGCAGAATGCGGGCAATCTGGCACCGCCCGCGCCCGGCACCGCTGTCAATCTGCGCCTTGCCGATCGCGCGCTACAGGTCATCAGGGAGTAACGGCATGGCAAGCGATCCACTGGCAAGCGATCCACTGGCAAGCAACCCCGACACCCCTGCCGAGCGGCACGGATGGAAATGGCTGCTGGCTACACCCGCGCTGATCGTTCTGGTTTTGGCGGCCTCTGGCCCGCTGATGATTGTTGTCATCTATTCCTTTCTGACCCCCGGCCATATGGGGGGCGTGGCATGGGAGTTTTCGACCGATGCATGGTTTCGCGTATTCTTTCGCCGCGATATCTTTGATCCTGAAGATGTAACGATCAATCAGGCGCATCTGGCTGTCTTGTGGCGCTCTGTCTGGCTGTCGGCGCAGACCACGGTGATTTGCGCGGTGCTGGGTTTTCCCACAGCGTGGTTCATCGCCACGCGCCCGCCCCGCCAGCGCACGGTGTGGCTGTTTCTGATCACCATTCCGTTCTGGACCAATCTGCTGATCCGCACCTTCGCCATTCAGGAAATGCTGCGCAATAACGGCACGCTCAATACCGCCCTGCTGTGGCTGGGCGTGATCAACGAGCCGATTCCGATGATGTTCACGGATTTCGCGGTGCTGCTGGGCATGGCCTATGTCTTCATGCCGCTGATGGTGCTGCCGCTCTATGCGGCGATGGACAAGATGGATTTCCGGCTGGTCGAGGCGGGATATGATCTTTACGCCAGCCGCATGGCGGTGCTGCGCCATGTGATCCTGCCGCTGGTCAAGCCGGGGTTCGTTGCGGGGTCTATCCTTGTGTTCATCCCGTCAATCGGGGCCTATGTCACGCCGCGCGTTCTGGGGGGCGGGCAGAAGATGATGCTGGGCAACCTGATCGCGCTGCAATTCGGACAGGGGCGCAACTGGCCGCTGGGGGCGGCGCTGGCGATGGTGTTGCTGATCATCACCATCACGGCGCTTGTGCTTTATCTGCGCGCGGTCAACCGGCAGGAGGAACGCCGCGATGGGTAAACAATTCTCGATCACCCGCCTGCCGGGATTTGGGGCCATTGCACTGCTGACCTTTGTGCTGCTCTATCTGCCGATCATCATTCTGGTGGTATTTTCGTTCAACGAGAACCAGAGCCAGTCCATCTGGGGCGGGTTTTCCCTGCGCTGGTATGAGGCGGCATTCGAGAACCGGCAGGTGCGCGATGTGTCGATCCGCTCGCTCTGGCTGGCGCTGGTGGCCTCGGCGATTGCCACAACGCTGGCCACGCTGGCGGCTTTGGGGACAACGCGGGTGTCGCGGTTCAAGGGGCAGACCATCATCTATGCGCTGATCAACCAGCCGCTGATGGTGCCCGAGGTTGTGACCGGCATTGCGCTGCTGATCGTGGTGGCCTTTTTGAAGGTGCAGACCGGCTATACCGGGATGGGCTATCTTGTGATGGCCCATACGGCGTTTTGCATCCCCTTTGCCTATTTGCCGATCCGCGCAAGGCTGGAGACAATGGACCGCACGCTGGAACAGGCGGCGGCTGATCTCTATGCCAGCCATTTTCAGGCCTTCCGCTATGTCACCCTGCCCCTGTTGGTGCCGGGCATTCTGGCCGGGTTCATGCTGGGCTTTGTGGTATCGCTCGATACGGTCGTGATCACCGAGTTTGTGAAATCAGCCGGTCAGGATACACTGCCTACCTATATGTTGGGGCAATTACGCCGGGTCGTGACCCCGGAAATGAACGCCATCGCCACCTTGTTTCTGGCGCTGTCACTATGCGTTGTGACGCTGTTTTTCATCGTCACAAGCAAACGCGGGTAACCGCACAACACGGGAGAGTACAAATGAAAAAAACACTTACACTGGGGGCCGCAGCTTTGCTGGCGTCAACCTCATTGGTCAGCGCCGAAGGCGTTGTGAACCTTTATAACTGGGGCAACTATACCAGCCCCGCCTTGCTGGAAAAATTCACCGCTGAAACCGGGATCACGGTGAATGTCACCGATTTTGACAGCAATGATACCGCATTGGCGCGCATCCGTCAGGGCGGGCATGGCTTTGACATCGTGGTGCCGAGCCATTCCTATCTGCAGACATGGATCAGTGAGGGGCTGTTGATGCCGCTCGACAGATCCATCGTGGTCAATCACGGCAACATCGCGCCTGAATGGATGGATGTGCCCTTTGATCCGGGCCGCGAATATTCGGTGCCATGGCAGTGGGGCACAACGGGGATCACCGTGGATACCGCGCTGTATGATGGCAATGTCAATACGGCCGATATCGTGTTCAACCCGCCAGAAGAGTTGAAAGGCAAAATCAACGTCGTGCCGGAAATGTCCGATGTCATGGCGATTGCGATCTATTATGCGGGCGGAGAGTCCTGCACCAATGACATGGATGTCATGCGCAAGGTGCGTGATACGCTGGTGGCCGCCAAACCGCATTGGAAGGCGATGGATTACGGCACTGTCGAGAATTTCGCATCGGGTGATTTTTCGGCCGGAATCGGTTGGAACGGGGCCACGATGCGCGCCCGCTTCCAGCGTGAGACGATTGCCTATGGCTATCCCGAAACCGGATTTCCGGTCTGGATGGACAATGCCTCTGTGCTGGCCGATGCCCAGAACCCAGAGAATGCGATGAAATTCATCAACTTTGTGCTGGAGCCGGAAAATGCCGCGATGATTTCCAATTTTGCCCGCTATTCAAATGGCGTGGCGGGATCGGATGAATTCCTTGACGAGGAAATGCGCGGCGCGCCTGAATTGACGATCCCGCAGGAGTTTATCTCGGTCGGGAAATTCAGCGAGGCTTGCCCGCAAGAGGTGAATGACCTGCAATCGCAGATCTGGACCGAATTGCTGCAATAAACGCGGGCCTCACCACCCTACCCTCGCAAGCGGCGCAAGATCTTGCGCCGCTTTTGCGTTTTTCGGGCAGTTGGAAACGCTGCCGGATCACGATGCGGCGGCGGGCATTCCAAAGGCTGTTGCACCCGAGATCGCCGTGCTATTGCGGCCCCTCACGCCCAACCATGCCCAACCAGTCAGGATCATCCCCATGCGCATCGAGATCGCCGTAGATATGCAATACAGCCTTGGCGGTGATCCGATGGTGCTGCTGAACATCGAAGCGGCGCAGGTGCCGGGGCAAACCATTGTGCAGCACCACCTTGGCATCGACTTTGCCACGATTGCGCGGGTCGCGGGCGAAGGCGGTGTAGGTCAGCGGGTTTGGGCCTGTGTGGCAAGCGACCAGATGTGGCTGGGCTACCGTGCAACCGTAGAGGTTGATCGCCCCACTGTCGCACTGGAATCGCTTTCGGCTGCTGCGCCACATGATCTGCCGGGCGAGGTTTTCACCTATCTGCGCCCGTCGCGGTTTTGCCAATCGGATCTGTTCCAGAATTTTGCCGCACAGCGGTTTGGCGGGCTGCAGGGCGGGCAAAAAGTGGCCGCGATCCGCGATTGGGTCGCGCGCGAGCTGCGCTATGTGCCAGCCAGTTCGCATGCGGAAACCACCGTGCTGGAGACATTCACATCGCGCGAGGGTGTGTGCCGCGACTATGCCCATATGGTGTGCGCCTTGGCGCGTGCGGCGCAAATTCCGGCGCGCTATGCCTCGGTTTACGGGCCTGATGTCACCCCTCAGGATTTTCACGCGGTGGCCGAGGTGTGGCTGGATGGCGCGTGGCACATGGTGGATGCAACAGGGATGGGCCACCCCGGTGAGATGGTTCTGATCGCAGTGGGGCGTGATGCGCATGACATCGCCTTTATGGAAACGCAAACCCCAGCCTATCTGCTGAACCAACAGGTTCGCGTATCCCGGCAATAAGTGCCGATGGGGCGGCGGCTGATCAGGCTGTAGGGGCAAGGCGGAACAGGTCCACAAATCTTTGGCCTGCGGCCATGTCACCTGCAACGCCCATGGCGGGTTTTAATCTCTCGACCATGCCGTTTGATGGCCAACGGATAAGACCTCTGCATGACACCGTTCCGG
>JBLRWJ010000132.1:0-7657 GCA_047921315.1 Rhodobacterales bacterium
CGCGAGATCGTGACGATGGGCCAGCCCGATGTGGACCCTTTGGCGCGCGTCGGGCATTATGTTGCGTCGGCAGAGTGGAACGCCCTGATCACCAGCCCCGATGTGGCGGTGATTGATACGCGCAACGATTACGAGGTGGCGATCGGCACGTTTCAAGGCGCTGTTGATCCTGAAACCGCCAGTTTCCGTGATTTTCCCGCGTGGTGGGAGGCGAACAAGCACCGTTTCCATAACAAGCGCATCGCGATGTTCTGCACCGGTGGCATCCGCTGCGAGAAAAGCACCAACTATCTGTTGGGGCAGGGGGTAGAGGAGGTGTATCACCTCAAGGGTGGTATCCTGAAATATCTTGAAGAGGTGCCCGCGCAGGACAGCACATGGCAGGGCGAGTGTTTTGTCTTTGATCGGCGCGTGTCGGTCGGGCATGGCCTTGAGGAAGGGCCACATCTGCTATGCCATGCCTGCCGCCGCCCGATCCTGCCCGAAGACCGCGCGCGCCCCGATTATGAAGAAGGCGTTGCCTGCCACCATTGTGTGGATGAAACAACCGAGGCCGACAAAATCCGCTTCCGCGAGCGGCAAAAACAGATCGCTTTGGCCCGCGCACGCGGCGAGGCGCATCTGGGCGGTATCGCTGGTCTCTGATCGGTAGCCGGATCAGGCCGCTGCCATCCGCGTGGCGCGGCGTGAGCGGGTCAGGATCAGCAGCATGATGCCGATATTCAGGAAATTCCACGCGATCCCGTTGATAAAGGCCATCTGGTAGCTGCCCGTCAGGTCATAGATCCAGCCTGACATCCAGCCGCCAATCGCCATGCCCACAATCGTTGCCATGATCACAAAGCCTACGCGCGCACCCGCCTCGCGCGCGGGCATATATTCCCGCACGATCACCGCGTAACTGGGAACGATGCCGCCTTGGCTGAGGCCAAAGATCAGGCTGACCACATAGAGCGATACCAGCCCCCCCGCAGGCAGGTAGAGAAACAGCGCAAGGCATTGTAGCGCCGATCCGATCAGCAGGGTCATCACCCCGCCCAGCTTATCCGCCAGCAGCCCCGATATCAGGCGCGAAACGACCCCGCCCATCAGCATCAGAGATAGCATCTCGGCCCCCACGGCGGGGCCGTAGCCCAGATCAACGCAATAGGCCACGATATGCACCTGCGGCATCGACATGGCCACGCAGCAGCCGATCCCCGCCAGCCCCAGCAGCCACATCAGCGCACGCGGCGAAAACCCCGCCGATTTGGCGCGCAGGGCGGTGAGATTATCGGAATGGGTGCTTGCCTCCAGCGGCACACGGGCGCGCAGGAACAGCGAGAGCGGGATCACCCCCACCACCACGATCACCGCCAGCACAAGATAGACGGTGCGCCAGCCATGCTCGGCCAGCACCCCGGCCAACAGCATCGGCCAGATCGCGCCTGACAGGTAATTGCCGCTGGCTGCAATCGCCACCGCTATGCCGCGCCGTTTCAGAAACCAAAGCGAGATATCCGCGATCAGCGGGCCAAAGCTGGCTGCGGTGCCAAAACCGATCACCAGTTGAATGGCGGATAATGTCCAGACAGATCCCGCCGCCGCCGCAAGGGCAAAGCTGGCACCGATCAACAGCGCCGAGGCCGAAAGCGCGGTGGTCACGCCAAAGCGGTCCACCGCACGGCCAATCACCAGATTGCCCAGCGCAAAGCCGATCATCGTCAGCGTATAGGGCAGGGAGGCATCGGCGCGCGCGGTCTGAAACTCGGCCTGCATCGCGGGCATGATCACAATGATGGACCACATGCCCACATTGCCGATCGTGGCGATCAGCAGCGATATGCCAAGGCGTATCCACGAATAACGGCTGTCAAGTGCATCAATTCCCATGGTGTGAGGCTAGACCGCCGCTTGTAGCTTGTATAGGGCGTATACGACGTATCGGTGACGTAAATGTGTGGACCGCAGGCCAAGACAGCGGGCCGCATCCCGCGATAGGGTCAGCCGTAGCGCAGACCGGAAAAAGGAGCTGACACCGCGATGATTGATGCCTTGATCCTGCCTGCGCAGCACAGGGTTTTGCACCCGCTGGCAAAGGCGCTGCATCGGCGCGAGGTGGCGGCGGACCGGATCACGCTGGCCGGGTTTGCCATTGGCCTGATGGCGGTGCCTGCACTGGCGCTGGGCTGGTTCGGGGCTGCGCTGGTGCTGATCCTGCTCAACCGGCTCTGCGACGGGCTGGACGGGGCGGTGGCGCGGATGCAGACGCCTACGGATCGCGGCGCATTTCTGGATATCGCGCTGGATTTTGTCTTTTACGCGCTGGTGCCCTTGGGCTTTGCGCTGGCTGATCCGGGTGCCAATGCGCTGGCAGCGGCGGTGCTGATCGCGGCTTTTGTTGGCACCGGTTCCAGCTTTCTGGCCTTTTCCGTGATTGCCGCGCAACGCGGGATGCAGGCCAAGGATTACCCCTCCAAAGGCATCTTCTACCTTGGCGGCCTGACAGAAGGGGCCGAGACAATCGCCTTTTTCATCGCAATCTGCCTGTTGCCGCAATTCTTTGCGCCGCTGGCCTATGTCTTTGCCGCCGCTTGCGCGGTGACAACGCTGATCCGGTGGTGGCAGGGCTGGAAAGCCTTTGTCTGAATTGCCGCCTCAGATCCGGCGGCCATCCTCGCCAAACACCATCATCGCCGCATCGTCCCAGCCCAGCCACAGGTCTGTGCCCTCGGTCGGCAAGGGCAGATGCCCGCCCTGACGCACAGTCACAAGCTGCCCATGCGGCAGGCGCAGATGCACCAGCGTTTCCGCGCCCAACGCCTCGCAATAGGCCACACGCGCTTGCAGGCGGGTTGGCGCATCGCTCAGTTGGATATGTTCGGGGCGGATGCCCACGGTCTTGCCCGTCGAGACACCGATACTGCCTGCAGGCACGAAATTGGTGGCAGGAGAGCCGATAAACCCGGCCACAAACTCGGTCTGCGGGTTTTCATAGACCTCCAGCGGCTTGCCGATCTGGTCAGCCTTGCCCGCATTCATCACAATCATCCGGTCTGCCAGCGTCATCGCCTCGACCTGATCATGCGTCACATAGAGCGAGGTCACGCCCAATTCGCGCTGCAACTGCTTGATTTCAAGGCGCATCTGTACGCGCAGTTTGGCATCAAGGTTTGATAGCGGCTCGTCAAACAGGAACACGGAGGGTTTGCGCACAATGGCGCGGCCCATCGCAACACGCTGGCGCTGCCCGCCGGAAAGTTCACGCGGTTTGCGCTGCAAATACGGCTCTAGCTGCAACAGCTTGGCGGCGGTGGCGACCCTGGCGGCAATCTCGTCCTTGGGGGTTTTCGCAATTTTCAGCCCATAGGCCATGTTATCAAACACCGACATATGCGGATAAAGCGCATAATTCTGGAACACCATCGCAATGTCGCGGGCGCTGGGTTCTGCATCGTTCACGCGTTTGCCGTTGATGCGGATCTCGCCGCTGCTGATCCCCTCCAGCCCGGCCACCATCCGCAGCAACGTGGATTTGCCACAGCCCGAAGGCCCCACAATCACGATGAACTCGCCATCGGTCACGTCGATATCAATCCCGTGGATCACATCCGTGGCGCCAAAGGATTTGCGCACATTATCAAGGGTCAGGGTCGCCATTTATTTCTCGCTATCGATTAGGCCGCGGATGAAGAATTTCTGCATCGAGATTACCACAATCACAGGCGGCACCATCGCAAGGATGGATGTTGCCATAATCACCGGCCAATCAGCCAGATCATCGCCGGATGGGAACATCTGCCGGATGCCCATGACGATGGTGTTCATCGACGGATCGGTGGTGATCAGGAGCGGCCAGAGATATTGGTTCCAGCCATAGATGAACAGGATCACGAACAAGGCCGCGATATTGGTGCGGCTCATCGGCAGCAGGATGTGCCAGAAAAACTGCATCGGGCTGGCCCCGTCCACGCGCGCCGCCTCGGTCAGCTCATCCGGCACTGTCAGGAAAAACTGCCGGAACAGGAACGTGGCCGTGGCCGATGCAATCAGGGGAAAGATCAGGCCGGAATAGCTGTTGAGCATGCCGAAATTGGCGATCACCTGATAGGTCGGCACGATGCGCACCTCAACAGGCAGCATCAGCGTCAGGAAGATCAGCCAGAAAAAGATCGTCCGCCCCGGAAAGCGGAAATAGACGATGGCAAAGGCCGACATCAGCGAAATCAGGATTTTGCCGATGGTAATGCCCAAGGCCATGATCAAAGAGTTGAACATCATCGTGGCCACAGGGGCATTCACCCCGGAAAACAACGCTTTGCTGTAATTCTCGATGAAATGCCCGCCCGGAAGCAGCGGCATTGGCGGGCGCACAATTTCGGGCTGGGTCACGGTTGACGCGACAAAGGCCAGCCAGATCGGGAAGAAGATGAACAAGACGCCGATGATCAGCCCCAGATGGGTAAACCAGTGGCCAATCCCGCGTTTCTGCACCATGCCGGAATGTTCAGACATCAGTAATGCACCTTACGCTCGATGAATTTGAACTGGATCACGGTCAAAAGCCCGACGACAAACAGCAAGATCACCGATTGCGCGGCACTGGACCCCAGATCCTGACTGACGAAACCATCAGAATAGACCTTGTAGACAAGGATCGTGGTGGCCTGTTGCGGCCCGCCTGATGTGATGGTGTGGATCACGCCGAAGGTCTCAAAGAACGCATAGACCACATTCACGACCAACAGGAAAAACGTCACCGGCGATAGCAGCGGCCAGACGATGGTGCGGAACCGTGTCCAGAATTTCGCGCCATCTATTGCGGCGGCCTCGATCACCGAACGCGGGATCGCCTGCAGCCCGGCAAGGAAGAACAAAAAGTTATAGCTGATCCGCCCCCAACTGGAGGCGACAACAACAAGGCCCATCGCCTCGTTCTCGTTCAGCACATGGTTCCAGTTATATCCCAGCAGCCCCAGATACCAGGACACCACGCCCACGCGGGTATTGAACATGAACAGCCACAACACACCCGCCACCGCAGGGGCCACGGCATAGGGCCAGATCAGCAGCGTCCGATAGGTGCCAGAGCCTTTGATCAGCCGGTCCGCAAGGATCGCCAGATAGAGCGCCACCCCCATGGACACAACGGTCACAAGGCCCGAAAAGATCGCCGTTGTCTTGAAAGAGGCGCGGTAATAGCGATCCTGAAGCAGATATTCAAAATTGCCCAAACCCACGAACTGGGTCTTCAACCCGAAAGGGTCGGGGATAAACATCGATTGCCAGATCGCCTGACCGGCGGGATAGAAAAAGAAAACGGCGGTGATCACGATCTGCGGCAAAAGCAGCAGGACGGGCAGCATCCAGCCTTTGAAGATAACACGCTTTTCCATGCGGTGATCCGGTTCCAGTCAGCAATGGGTCAAAAGGGTTGGGCAGGTTGGATAAGCCTAGGCATTAAAACGATAAGGCCCCCGATCCTGCCGGGGGCCGCGTTATCATACCATAGTTTAGCGGTTTGCTTGCTCAAAGCGGCGCAGCAACTGGTTGCCACGTTCCACAGCACTGTCCAAGGCAACCTGCGCGGTTTTCTGGCCAGCCCAGACACCTTCCAGCTCCTCGTCGATGATCGTGCGGATCTGGTCAAAGCTGCCCAGACGCAGACCTTTGGAATTGTCGGTCGGCTCATTGCGGGTCATTTGCAGCCCTGCAATTTCGGTGCCGGGGTTTGCTTCATAGAACCCTTGGCTCTGGGTCAGTTCACCCGCAGCTGTGGTGATCGGCAGATAGCCGGTATCCTGATGCCACTGCGCCTGCACCTCGGGCGAGGACAGGAAGTTCAGGAATGCCGCAACAGCGGTATATTCCTCATCGGTGTGGCCTTCCATGATCCAGACAGACGCGCCGCCGATGATGGTGTTCTGCGGTGCGGCCTCAACAGCGCCCCAATGCGGCAAGTGACGGATGTCAAACGCAAAATCGGCCTCGGCCTTCACGCCGGCATAGCCTGCCGAACTATCGGTATAGAGCGCGCAATCCCCTCCGCGGAAGTTGGAACCCGCCTCGTTGCGGCGACCGTTATAGATGAACTTGCCCTCTTGCGCCCATTTGCCCAGCTGATCGATATGGGCCACTTGCACATCACCATTGAAGGTCAGAACAGTATCAAGGCCCTCGAACCCGTTGGAATTGGTGGCAAATGGCACATCATGATAGGCCGAGAAGCTTTCCAGATGCACCCAGCTTTGCCATGACGTTGTATAGGGGCAGGACACGCCGGCCTCTTGCAGCTGCGTCAGAACCGCGTCCCAGTTTTCCCATGTGGTCAGATCGACATCGGGGTCAATCCCGGCCTCGGACAGCTTGTCACGGTTCACATACAGAACCTGCGTGGACGAGTTGTAGGGGAAGGACAGCATCTGCCCGTCCGAATTGGTGTAATAGCCGGTAACGGCGGGGATATATTCGTTCGGATCGAATGGCAGGCCGGATGCTTGCATCACCTCGAAAACCGGACGGACAGCGCCGGTGGCGGCCATCATCGTGGCGGTGCCTACCTCGAAAACCTGCAGCAGATGCGGCTGCTCGCCCGCACGGAACGCGGCGATCCCTGCATTCAGCGCCTCGGAATAGTTGCCCTTATGCGATGCGACAACGCGGTAATCCGACTGGCTCTCGTTGAACAGTTCGACCTGTGCGTTCAGCAATTCGGCCAGACGTCCGGTGAAGGCATGCCACCACTCGATCTGGGTTTGTGCAGATGCGGCTGTGCCCCATGCCATGGATGCGACCAGGGCCAGGTTCAATGTCTTGATTTTCATGTCGTCCTCCCAGACGTTTCATGCTTCGGTTTCTGCAGGCTTCGGACCGGTCTGGCAAGACGCGAACCAAAGCGAACATTTTTGAAACGATACGAAAGGATTGGGCCGAAGCGCCCGGCCAAGTCAAGCAGTTTTCGGCTGCATGGCCTGCCAAGCGGCGCGGGCTTCATACCATTCTGTATCATTGCGAGCTGGCTAGCTGCGCAATGTAACGAATGAATGAAGCCCGGCGCTTGTGTTCGATTTTTTTCGCAAAAGCGCGATTTCTTTGACTTACTTGCTCAGACAGGCGGCGAATTCGGCCCCCATATTCCGCAGGAGCTGCCCATAAAGCGCCGGGCCCGGCTCCAGATCAAATCCAAGCGGATCAAGAATGCCAACGGTTGTCGTGTCGGCAAAGATTGAATCGATCAAGGCCCGGTTAAACTGTGGTTCGGCGAAAACACAGATCGCGCCCATCTCGGACACGGCTGTTTGCAGTTCAGCGATTCGTCCGGCGCTGGGTGCGCTGGCATCGCCCAAGGAAATGGCCCCCGACGCTGACAGCCCGAAGCGGCGCTCGAAATACTGGTAGGCATCGTGAAAGACAACAAACCCGGTGTCACCCAAGGTGCTCAGCTCGGCGGTTAAAGTGGCCTCAAGGGTTTCAAGATCGGCTTGGCCTGCGGCTGCATTGGCAGCATAGGTCGCGGCATTGTCTGGGTCCAACGCGGCCAGTTCCTGCGCGATGACACCCAGCCATAGGCGCGCGTTCATCGGGTCCAGCCAGGCATGGGAATCCGCGCCGGAATGGTCATCATGCGCATGACCTTGGCCGTGATCATGCGCTTCTGCTTTCTCGTCATGGTCGTGAT
>JBLRWJ010000133.1:0-7649 GCA_047921315.1 Rhodobacterales bacterium
CTGTTGCCCTGAAAATCATACGAATGTGACCACGCGCAAGGAGCGAATACAAAAATAAGGACAGTGCCGATGACGGATGACGATACCTCAAAACAATCAGATCAGGCAGAGGCCGAGGGGGTAGAACCCATTCCCGAACCTGAGGGTGAGACCGAGATTATCGAAACCGATTACACGATCGGACAGGATAATATCGCCACGCGGAAATGGGTGTTCGAATTTGATATTCACAACCCGGTGTTTCCGGTGTCTGCCATCGCCATCTTGTTGTTCACCTTTCTGACGCTGGCCTTCCAGACCGAGGTGGAGCCCCTCTTCGTTGGCCTGCGCGACTGGCTGACCGGCAATCTGGATTGGTTTTTTCTGTTCTCCGGCAATATCTTTGTGGTGCTGTGCATCGTGCTGATCCTGTCGCCCTTGGGCAAGGTGCGGCTGGGCGGGCCGGATGCCACGGCCGATTACACCTATGTTGGCTGGTTTTCGATGCTGTTTGCGGCGGGGATGGGCATTGGCCTGATGTTCTTTGGCGTGTCCGAGCCGATGTCGCATTACTCTGCCGCATTTGGCGGGGTCAGCATTGGCGAAGACGGTGTGCGCACCGATTGGGCACCGCTGGGCGGGGCCGAGGGGGACACCGAGGGCGCGCGCCGTCTGGGCATGGCAGCCACCATTTTTCACTGGGGTCTGCATCCTTGGGCGATTTATGCCGTTGTGGCGCTGTCGCTTGCTTTGTTCAGCTATAACAAAGGCTTGCCGCTGACGCTGCGCTCTGCCTTCTATCCGATCTTCGGGGAACGGATCTGGGGCTGGCCGGGGCATGTCATCGATATTCTGGCGGTTCTGGCCACGGTGTTCGGTCTGGCCACATCGCTGGGCATTGGCGCGCAACAGGCCAGCGGGGGGCTGGATTTCCTGTTCTCGCTGGGCACGTCGAACGCGGTTCTGATCATGTTGATCTTTGTCATCACGGCCATTGCAATCGTCTCGATCCTGCGGGGTCTGGACGGCGGTGTGAAAGTATTGTCGCAGGTGAACATGGGGTTGGCGGCGTTGCTGTTGGTATTCATCATCGCGGTCGGTCCGACCTTGTCGATCCTGACGGGCTTTTTCGCCAATCTTGCGGCCTACGGGCAGAACCTTCCGGCTTTGTCGATGCCATTCGGGCGCGAGGATTCCAACTTTGCCAGCGGCTGGACAGCGTTCTACTGGGCGTGGTGGATCAGTTGGTCCCCCTTTGTGGGGATGTTCATCGCCCGCGTCTCGCGGGGGCGCACGGTGCGGGAGTTCCTGATCGCGGTGCTGATCGTGCCCACGCTGTTATCCGTGTTGTGGATGACCGCGCTGGGTGGCACGGCCATCAGTCAGGTCGTCGATCAGGGGCTGACCACGGTGCAGGATGCCGCGCTGGAGCTGAAGCTGTTCGAGATGCTGACCCACCTGCCGCTGACGGGGCTGACATCGCTGGTCGGGATCGTGCTGGTCATTGTGTTCTTCATCACCTCATCTGACTCCGGCTCTTTGGTGATCGATACGATCGCAGCGGGCGGCAAGACCAATGCCCCCGTCATCCAGCGCGTATTCTGGGCGACCTTCGAAGGCATGGTGGCGGTTGCGCTGTTGCTGGGCGGCGGGCTGGCGGCGTTGCAGGCCATGGCTGTGTCCACAGGGCTACCCTTCACGCTGGTGTTGCTGGGGGCCTGTTATGCGATTGTGCGCGGTCTGATGAACGAACCCCGCTAGACCCACCCCCGAAAGGGACCGGCAAAACCCGTGACGGGGCGGCGCGCGAAAGCATGCCGCCCCGTTTGCATTGGGCCATGATCGGTTGCAGAATCAAACATTGCCTGATCACGCTGTTGATCTTGTGGGAAAAATATGGCGCGCCTCTTTCGTGATGGTTGGCGGCCTGTGGAAGGGGCTACGGCATGGCATTGCCGCAAATGATGATCTTCGGCATTCTGATCCTGACGATGGGCCTGTTTCTTTGGGGGCGGCTGCGCCATGACGTTGTGGCGCTGGCATCCCTGATTGCCTGTGTTGTCACCGGGCTGATCACACCCGAAGCGGCCTTTGCAGGCTTTGGCCATCCGGCGGTGATTACCGTGGCTTGCGTTCTGGTGCTTAGCCATGGCTTGCAACAATCCGGCGCAATAGACAGTGTTGCGCGCAATATAATCCCGAAAAAAGCGGGTAGAACAACAACACTCTTGGCGTTAATCGGGCTTGGTGCGCTATTGTCCGGCTTCATGAACAATGTGGGCGCAATGGCTTTGCTGATGCCGATTGCGATTCAGCTATCGGGGCGGTTGAGCATGACGGCGGGGCAGGTGCTGATGCCGCTGGCCTTTGGCACCATCCTTGGCGGGATGACGACCCTTGTCGGCACACCGCCCAACCTGATCGTGTCCGGCTTTCGTGCGGATGCCGGTCTGGGGGCGTTCGGGATGTTTGATTTTGCCCCGATCGGCGTTGCGGTAACGGTTGGGGGCGTGGTGTTCATTACGGCCATTGGCTGGCGTCTGGTGCCGGCGCGCAAATCCAGCAGCAGCGAAGGCTTTGAAACGGGGGCCTATCTGACCGAAGTGCGCGTGCCGGAAAAAAGCAAAGCTGTCGGCATGACCCTGCGCCAGATCGAGAACGAACTGGACGGCGCCGAAGCGCAGATCATCGCGCTGGTGCGCAACGAGGTCAAGATGAACGCGCCCCATGGCGGGCGGCGGCTGAAGCCTGATGATATTCTGGTGCTTGAGGCCGATGTCGAAGGGCTGGCCGAGGCGCTGTCGGCCTTTGGGATCAAACTGGAAGAGCAAGGCGCGTCATCCGAGAAAGAGGACAAGGAAACCGAACAGCCGCTCAAGGCAGGTCAGGCCAAGGTCGCCAAAGAAGTGAAAGGCGCGGATCTGGCCAAAACATCTGATGATACCAAAGCCAAAGCTGACACGGGCAAGAGCGATAAGGCTGATGACAGCAAGGATGAAGAGCAGAGCAGCCGCCGCGACGAAGATATTGTGCTGCGTGAGTTGGCGGTTCTGCCAGCCTCCAGCATCGTTGGACGCTCTGCACGCGATATCCGCCTGCGCACGCGATATGGGCTGAACCTGCTGGCTGTCGCCCGCGAGGGGCATCGCCCGCGCGCACGCCTGCGCACGCTCAAGCTGAAATCAGGCGATTTGCTGATGATGCAAGGCCCGGCCGAGGTGCTGGCCGATTTCGCCAATGAAACCGGATGCGTGCCGCTGGGAGAACGCGAATTGCGTATCCCCGATGCGCGCACCGCCATCACAGCCAGCGTGATCATGGGCGGGGCGATTGCGCTTGTCACTTTTGGGATATTGCCTGCGGCGGCGGCCTTTGCTTTGGGGGTGCTGGCCTCGATGATCCTGCGCACTGTGCCGCCGCGCGATGTCTATACCGCGATTGACTGGCCCGTGGTGGTGCTTTTGGCGGCGCTGATCCCGGTGGCCGGCGCGATGGAGCAAACAGGCGCGGCCGATATCCTTGCGCGCTTTTTTGTGGATGTCGTGGCGCAGGGCAACGCAATCGCGGCGCTGGCTGTGATGTTGGTTGTCACGATGTTTCTGTCTGACGTGATGAACAATGCCGCCACCGCCGCGGTTATGTGCCCTATCGCGCTGGGCATTGCGGGGAGCCTTGGGGTCAATGCGGACAGCTTTCTGATGGCGGTGGCCATTGGCGCTTCTTGCGCGTTTCTGACCCCGATCGGACATCAGAACAACACGTTGATCCTTGGCCCCGGCGGTTTCAAATTCAAGGATTACTGGCGCCTTGGCCTGCCGCTGGAAATGCTGGTCGTGGCGGTCAGCCTGCCTTTGCTGCTGATCTTCTGGCCGTTGTGAATGCGGCCAACCCGGTCTAGACTTTGCCTGAGAGGAACCCGCCCATGCATCACTATTCGCTCCTTGATCTGTCCCCCGTTCCCGAAGGTGCCAGCACGGCGCAGGCGCTGGCCAATACCGTTGATCTGGCGGTGCAGGCTGAACGATTGGGCTATCACCGTTATTGGTTGGCCGAGCATCACAACATGCCCGGCATCGCCAGCGCGGCCACGGCTGTGGTGATCGGGCGGGTGGCTGCGGCCACCTCCACGATGCGGGTCGGTGCGGGCGGGATCATGCTGCCCAACCATGCGCCGCTCGTCATCGCCGAACAGTTCGGCACGCTGGAGGCGCTGTTTCCCGGCCGCATCGATCTGGGCCTTGGCCGCGCCCCCGGCACCGATATGGGCACCGCCCGCGCGTTGCGCCGCTATATGGACGGGGCTGATACCTTTCCGCAGGATGTGGCCGAATTGCTGGGCTATCTGGGGGATGCGCCCGCCGATGCCCGCGTGCGCGCTGTGCCGGGGCAGGGCAGCCATGTGCCGGTGTGGATCTTGGGCTCCAGCCTGTTTGGCGCGCAATTCGCGGCCTATATGGGGCTGCCTTATGCCTTTGCCTCGCATTTCGCGCCGCAAATGCTGGAAGAGGCGCTGCGCACCTACCGCGCCACTTTCCGGCCATCGCAATATCTGGCGCGGCCCTATGTGATTGTGGCCGCGGGTGTCTGCGCCGCCGAGACCCAAGCGCAGGCGCAATATCTGCGAAGCTCTCAAATGCTGGCCTTTGCGCGGCTACGCTCTGGCCAGCCGGGCAAACTGCCGCGCCCTGTCGATGATCTGGAGGCGCAGGTGCCCGCCTCGATCCTGCGCAATGTCGAAGAGGCGATGGCCGTGTCCGCCGTGGGCGATGCAGATGCGGTGCATCGCGGCCTGTCGCAGATCGTGGCGCGCTATCGCCCGGATGAATTGATGGTGACGGGCATGATCCATGATCACGCCGCAAGGCTGCGCTCGTTCGAGATTGCCGCCGATGCGCTGGCCGATATTCAGACCGCGACCCAAGCCGCCTGATATGTGATTATGTGCAACGAATCCGGCAGTATCGGACCCATCACCGGAGCTTGCAAAATTGGAACAGGACGAGATTTTGGCCAGATCCGATGCGCTTTGCGCGCTTCTGGCTGAAAAACTGTCATTGAAAAAAGGCACGCTGGCGCAGCGCATGCGGCGCGCCGGGCGGCGGCTGCCTGCGCGTATCCGCGACCAAGCACAGATCGTCGCCGGGGCCGAGGCGATGTCAGCCCATCCCAAACTGGCGCTGCGCATTGATCACGCCGAGGTGGATCGCGCCTTTCAAGAGGTGCGCAACCATCTGCGCATGATTGATCCCGGCGATCGCAGGCGCGGTGCGCTGTTGGGGGCTTTGGGGGCGCTGGCCTTTAACATCTTGTTGTTTGTGGCCCTGCTAATGGCCTTTCTGCGCTGGCAGAATATCCTCTGACAGGGCAAATGGCGGCCAATAGCAAACGCCGCACCCTGTTGGGGGCGCGGCGCAGCAAATCATTATACCGCAGCTGGATTACAGATGCGGATAGATCGGGAAGCGTTTGCACATCGCTTCAACCTCGGCGCGCACCGCCGCCTCGACATCTGCATTGCCGTCCTCGCCATTGGCGGCAAGACCGTCAACCACCTGCACGATCCAGCGCGCGATCTGGCGGAACTCATCCTCGCCAAAACCGCGGGTGGTGCCTGCGGGGGTGCCCAGACGGATACCGCTGGTGATCATCGGCTTTTCGGTGTCAAAGGGAATGCCGTTCTTGTTGCAGGTGATATGCGCGCGGCCCAGGGCCTTTTCGGTGGCATTGCCCTTGACGCCCTTGGGGCGCAGGTCCACCAGCATCAGGTGGCAATCGGTGCCACCCGTCACGATGTCCAGCCCGCCTTTGATCAGCTCATCCGCCATCGCCTGTGCGTTATGGATGACCCTTGCCTGATAATCCTTGAAATCGGGGCGCAGCGCCTCGCCGAAGGCTACGGCCTTGGCGGCGATCACATGCATCAGCGGGCCGCCCTGAATGCCGGGGAAAATGGCCGAGTTAAACTTTTTCGCCAGATCCTCGTCATTGGTCAGGATCAGGCCGCCACGCGGCCCGCGCAGGGTTTTATGCGTGGTCGTGGTGGCCACATGCGCATGCGGGAAGGGGGATGGATAATGCCCCGCCGCGATCAGACCCGCGAAATGCGCCACATCGGCCAGCAGATAGGCCCCGATACTATCGGCAATCTCGCGCATCTTGGCAAAATCGATGACGCGCGGAATGGCAGACCCGCCCGCGATGATCATCTTGGGTTTATGCTCTGCCGCCAGTTCGGCGATCTGCTCATAGTCGATTTCCAGATCCTGCTGGCGCACACCGTATTGGATGGCGTTGAACCATTTGCCAGACTGGTTCGGCTTGGCCCCGTGCGTCAGGTGACCGCCCGCATCAAGGCTCATGCCCAAAATCGTGTCACCGGGTTGCAGCAGCGCGGTAAAGACCGCTTGGTTCGCCTGACTGCCGGAATTGGGCTGCACATTGGCAAAGCTGCAACCGAACAAGGCGCAAGCCCGCTCGATCGCCAGAGTCTCGGCCACATCCACAAACTGGCACCCGCCATAATACCGCCGTCCTGGATAGCCTTCGGCGTATTTGTTGGTCATAACGCTGCCTTGGGTTTCCATCACGGCGGCGGACACAAAATTCTCGGAGGCGATCAGCTCGATATCGTGGCGTTGACGGCCCAATTCATCGGTGATGGATTTGAACAGCTCAGGGTCGCGCGCAGACAGCGCTTCGGTGAAAAAACCGGTATCGGTCATGTCAGGCTCCGTTATGGGATCAGCGTTACCTTGGTGTCGTAGTGCAAAGCATCTGAAGGGGGAAGAGCCGAAAGCGACGCAGGGGCAGGTGCTTGCGGCGATAGGGGCGGCAGGGCTGGCGCAGGGGGAAAGTTTGTGCTTCCATCGGCGCGCGATGATGCGCTTTGGAAACAGGATGGCCCCTGACATGACCCTCAAGATTGCTTTTTGCGCCAGCTCGGTTCCCAGCGCGCAAGAGGCCCTGACCAAGCTTGGCGCGCGCTACGGCACCGTATCCGAGGTTGAGGCGGATGTGATTGTCGCCCTTGGCGGGGATGGATTCATGTTGGCCACGCTGCATCGCACACAAGCATTGCCCGCGCCCGTTTACGGGATGAACCGTGGCACCGTTGGATTTTTGATGAATGCCTATCATGAGGATGACCTGCTGGACAGGCTGGCCGTGGCCGAAGAGGCGGTGCTGAACCCGCTCGAAATGCAGGCCACCTGCGCGGATGGCACGCGCCACATGGCGCTGGCCATCAACGAGGTGTCCCTGCTGCGCCAAGGGCCGCAAGCGGCCAAGCTGCGCATCACCGTGGACGGACGGTTGCGCATGGCCGAACTGGTCTGCGATGGCGCATTGGTGGCCACCCCTGCCGGATCAACCGCCTATAATTACAGCGCGCATGGCCCGATCCTGCCGATCCGGTCGGATGTGCTGGCCCTGACCGCGATTGCCCCCTTCCGCCCCCGCCGCTGGCGCGGGGCGCTGCTGCCGAAAACCGCGCTGGTGCGGATCGATGTGGAAGAACCTGCCAAGCGCCCGGTGATGGCGGATGCCGATTCGCGCTCGGTGCGCGATGTCGTATCGGTGGAGATCCGCAGCGCACCTGAGATCGAGCACCGCATCCTGTTCGATCCCGGTCACGGGCTGGAGGAGCGGCTGATACAGGAACAGTTTGTCTA
>JBLRWJ010000134.1:0-7599 GCA_047921315.1 Rhodobacterales bacterium
GGATATGGGCTGTTTCGACGGGTGGGCAACAGTCGCCACGCAGCGAGAGGGAGTTGCAAGATCGCTTGCCTGACACCCGTGACCACCTATGCGACTGCCCCCTGCTTCTTCTTGCCTTAAATATCCAAAGCGCAACGGCGCATATCACACAGCAGGCACGATCAGCACCAGCCCGTCCAGAGCATCCCCCGCCTTGATCTGACACGATAGCCGCGAGGTGGGTAGCCTCGCGGCCTCGACGATGTCCAGCATCGCATCCTCGAAATCACTTGGCCCGCCGGCGCGTGCGGCCCAATCTGCGGCCACATGCACGTGGCAGGTGGCACAACTCAGGTTGCCGCCGCAGTCTCCCACGATGCCCGGCACGTTTTGCGCCAGCGCCGCCTCCATCATCGACACGCCGTCCGGCACCTCGGCCGATATCTCGCGCCCATCGGGCAATCGCCATGTGACTTTCATCGCGCAGCCTCCTTTTACACGAACCAGATATAGAAATCGCGCAGGGCGTCACCCTCCAGATCCTTGGTCTTTTCGACTTCCTGCTCTTTCATGAACACATGGTTTTCCACCAGCAGCGCACCCACCGCCTGCGCCAGCGCAGGATCGGCCTTCAGATCCGCAATCGCCGCCCCAAGGCTCAGCCCCGTCGCCTCTGTCGCGTCCCATGTCTCGAACCCGTCACCTGTCTCCATCGGTGGCAGAGTGTAGCCGCCTTCAAACCCCAGCCGTGCCGCCTGCAAAACACCCGCCACCGCCACGTAAGGGTTGGATGATGCATCCGCCATCCGATGCTCCAGCCGCGCCTTGGCGCCGCCCTCGCTGGAGATCCGCGTGGTCACGTTGCGATGATCGCCACCCCAGTTGCACAGATGCCCTGACAGGGTGCCCGGTTGCAGCCGCAGATAAGACCCCGCCGTGGGCGCGATCAACCCGGCCAGCCCCTTGTGATGCCGCATCAACCCCGCAACGCAGCCCTGCGCCAGCGCGTTCATATGCTCCGGCCCGCCCTTTGGGCCATCAGACAGGGCATTGCCGCCCGCCTCGTCCAGAAAGGAAAAGTTGATATGCATCCCCGATCCGCCCGCTGTGGCAATCGGTTTGGGCAGGAATGTCAGCACCACACCATGCGCCAGCGCGATCTCCCGCGCCATCAGGCGGAACAGCACGATATCGTCCACCGCCTTGACCGCATCGTCAAAGTTCAGCGTATATTCAAACTGCGGGCTGTCATATTCCGAGGTAATCAGGTCCAGCCGGAAGCCCAGCTCATCGGCCTTCTCCCAGATCGCATCGTTGAACCGCAGCGGATCGGTAAACGGCCCGGTGCCATAGACATGCGCGCCCGGCGTGTCATAGGGGCGCAAACGGCCCTGATCATCCTTGACCATGGCAAAGGCCTCCAGCTCGAGTCCGACTTGGGGCACCAGTCCCAGCTTGCCCCAATCGGCCACCGCGCGTTTTAGCGCGCCGCGTCCGCACATCGGCAAAGGCACACCGTCCGTGTCATACAAATCGCCCACCACGATCTTGGTCGCCCGGTCCCAGCTATCGCGGATCTCGTCACCCTGCCAATGCAGTTCCATATCCGGCAACCCCTCCATCATCATCGCGCCGGGGGCGGGCAGCAGATCCTTGTCATAATGCACACCAAAGTTTGAGCGGCAAAACCGGGTATGCCCATCCCCGATTTTCGATCCGGGCAGGTATTTGCCCCGCATGATCGACAGATGGTCGCAAAAAAGCGCGCGCAGGCGGGTATTCATGGCAAATCTCTCCCTCGGGCGCGGTTCATGTGCCGCGCATTATATGTTCAGGCGGGCACCACCCGCACCGGTAATTCCTTGATCCCGCCCACAAAATTCGAGCGAAGAAACCTGTGTGGCCCCGCAGGCTCGATGGACGTGACGCGTTTGGCCAGTTCTTCAAACAACACCCGCACCTCCAGCCGCGCCAGCCACATGCCAAGGCAGATATGCGGCCCGCCCTGGCCAAAGCTCAGATGCTTGTTCGGGCTGCGCAACAGGTTCACGCGGAACGGATCGTCAAACACGCTCTCGTCGCGGTTGGCAGAGGCGAACCAGTAAAGCACCTTGTCGCCTTCGCGGATGGTCTTGCCATGCATCTCGACATCCCGCGTTGCGGTGCGGCGGAAATAAAGCGCAGGCGTGGCCCAACGGATAATCTCGTCCGGTGCTGTCTCCCACAGATCACCGCCCGCCTGCATCTGGCCCAGCAATTCGGGTTGATGGCATATCGCCTGAATGCCCGCCGCGATGGAGTAGCGCGTGGTATCATTGCCCGCAGCCACCAGCAGGCAGAAGAAGTTGCGAAACTCGGTCTCGCTGATCACAGCCCCATCACGGCCGGGGTTCAGGATCAGGTTCAAAATCCCCCCGGTATCGCCGCTGCGCGTCTTATGCTCCATCAACTCCTTGGCATATTGATATAGATCCGCACCCGCGGGGGAGTTGAATGGCATCATGCGGAAGGCGTCCGTCTCCATCTTGTCCAGCACATGGTCGGTAAAATCGGGATCGGTATTGGCGATCAGCGCATCGCCTTTTTCCACCAGCCACGGCAAATCGGCATCCGGCGTGCCAAGGATACGCCCCAGCATCCGCATCGGTAACTGGCGTGCAATCGCCTTGGTCGCGTCAAATTCCCGCGCCTCCAGAGCCTGATCCAGTATCTCGTCGCACAGATCGCGGATGTCGCGCTCATATTCCGCGATCACGGGCTTGGAAAAGGCCCGCGCCACCTTGACCCGCGTTTGCATATGCTCGGGCGGGTCGGTCTCCTGAAAGGTGCGGCGCGCCAGATATTCGGCGTAGGTCTGGTCCTCCATACGGATGCCCCGCGCGGAGGAGAACACCTCGTGCTGGCGGTTCATCTCTGTGATGTCGGCATGGCGCGTGATCGACCAGAAGCCCTGGCCCTGGTCCCAATCGGTCCAATGCACCGGGGCCTCGCGGCGTAATCGCGCGAAGGTGTTATGCGGCGCACCGCTTGCAAAGGTGTCGTGGCTCGTCAGATCGGCAAAACCGTCATCCGTGGGCGTCCAGATCGTCATCGCGTCACCTTTGTGTCAGCCACCCTGATTGGGACTTGTCGTTAACCTGTTATGTATATTAAAAGCAGATATAAATATGTAAAGCAAAATCCGAAGGCGCATCGATCATGCATCTGGCAATCCTGATGACCAATACAGACGGCTCTGATTTTGCGCAGCATCACCCCAAGGATGGCGCAAAATTCAGCAGCCTGATCCAGTCGGTCCGCCCGGACTGGACAATGCAGGTCTTCGCGGTGAAAGACGGTGATTTTCCGTCAGACCTGTCCGCCTTTGATGGGGCCATGATCACAGGCAGCCCGGCTTCGGTGCATGATACCGATCCTTGGATCGCCGACCTGCTTGACCTGATCCGCCAGATGGTGGCGGCGCGGCTGCCACTGTTCGGGGCCTGTTTCGGCCATCAGGCCATCGCGCTGGCGCTGGGCGGACAGGTGGGCACAAATCCCGGCGGCTGGGTCTTTGGTCTGACAGAAACACAGGTGACGGACCCCGCACCGTGGATGGACATGCTGCCACAGCAGACCAGCCTCTACGCCGCCCATGTCGAACAGGTCACAGGCCTGCCCGAAGGCGCCCAAATCCTGACCGCGTCGCACAGTTGCCCGATAGGCGGCTTTGCCATCGGCAACCATGTCTACACCACCCAATACCACCCTGAAATGACACCCCATTTCATCGCCGCCCTGATTGACCACCTGCAGGATGACAAGCCACCCCAAGTCATCGCCCGCGCCCGCGCCTCACTGGACAGGCCCGCAGATACAGGCCAATTCGCCGAAAGCATCGCGCGGTTCTTCGAACAGGCAGTATAGCGGCGCGGCCCCTGCTTCATTGTTCCAAAAATACTCAAAAACCGCCCCTGCCAGCATTGCCGACACGCCGTTGGCTCAGCCCAACACGGCCAACAGGTCCATCGCGGTCACCTGATCGAACTGCACATGCCGCGCCATCGCCGCCTCGGCCTCATCCGTGCGGCGCGCCACGATCAGCGCGGCAATCGCCCGGTGATCGCTGGCCGAGGCAGCAATCGCCCCGGCATAGTGATAGCGTGCCCGGTAATAGGCCATCAGCTTGCGCGCATTGGTCTTGATCATCTCCAGCAGGAACGGATTGCCCGCCGCCTCGGCCACAACGCGGTGGAAATCCATGTTCCGCTGGTAATAGCGGTCCGGCTCCGCGTCACCCAGCCGCGCCGCGTGGTCCTCGCAGGCGGCAACGGCGGCTTCCAATGCGGCGGCATGGGATGCCGACAGGCGGCGTGCGGCCAGTCCGGCGGCTTGACCCTCCAGCTTGGCATGCACCTCCAGAATGGCCAGAAACTCTGCCAGTGTGGGTTTGAACACCACCGCCCCTTTGCGCGGCAGGCGGCGGATCAGCCCGGCGGTTTCCAACTGGATCATCGCCTCGCGCACAGGGGTGCGCGACACGTCATGCGCCTCGATCAATTCCTGCTCATCGATCAGGCTGCCGGGGCGCAGGGTGCCGGTTTCGATCGCTTGCAGGATCGCGGTGACGATGGTTTCGGTTTGCCCCGCCACTGGTGTGCCTCAGCCCTGTTTCCAGCGTGCTGCCAGTTCGCGGGCGGCACGCGCCAGCAGCACCACATCGATGCCCACGGCGAGAAATTGCGCGCCCCAGTCGCGGTAGCTGGCGGCGGTATCATGATCCAGCGCCAGAATCCCCGCCGCCTTGTCGGATGCCGCGATCCGGCCCAACGCGTCCTTGATCGCGGCGCTCACCTCGGGGTGGGCACTGTCACCGCGATGCCCCATATCGGCGGCAAAGTCAGACGGGCCGATGAACACACCGTCCACGCCCTCGACCGCCATGATCTCGTCCAGCGCCGCCATCCCCTTCACGGTTTCGACCTGCACCAGCAGGCACATCTGGTCATTGGCGGTGCGGATGTAATCGGGGATCGCCGCAAAGCGTGACGCCCGCGCCAGCGCCGCGCCCGAGCCACGGATGCCGTCGGGTGGATAGCGCATGGCGCGCACCAGATCGCGGGCCTGATCCGCGCTTTCCACCAGCGGGATCAGCAAGGTCTGCGCCCCGATATCCAACGCCTGTTTGATCAGCCATACCTCGCCCATCGGCAGGCGCACCACCGGGTGGCTGCCCTCCTTGCCCTCCAGCACTTGCAACTGCGCCATGATCGAGCGGATATCATTGGGCGCATGTTCGCCATCGATCACCAGCCAGTCGAACCCGGCTGTCGCCATCACCTCGGTCGGGTAAGGATCACCAAAGCCCGCCCAGCAGCCATATTGCATCTGCCCTGCGGCAAGGGCCTGTTTGAAACGGTTGACGGGGGCTGGCATGGGTTATCCTTTCTGAAGGCTTGCGGCCATGGCGGTGATCACGTCATAGGCCATATCGACATCATCCTTTGTGGCATCGAATTGCCCGGCTTGAAAGCGGATCACATAGGCCCCGTTCACGCGGGTCTGGGTCAGGTAGATGCGGCCATCATCGTTGATTGCGGTCAGCAAGGCCTGCGTCAGCGCCTCGCTGTCCTGTCCGGCAGGGGCGTAGCGGAAGGTGAACAGTGACAGCACAGGGTCGGTCACGATCTCGAACCCCGTCGTGGCGCGCAGCCGTTCGGCCAGGTTCTGCGACCACGTCACATGGTTGCGGATCATGGCGCGCAATCCGTCCAGCCCATAGGCGCGGATCAGAAACCACAGTTTCAACGCCCGGAAGCGGCGACCCAGCGGGATCGACCATTCCGAATAGTTGATGATCCCGTCCGCCCCTTGGGTCTTGAGGTATTCCGGCTGGATCGCCAGCGTCCGTGTCAGATCGGCAGGCGAGCGGATGAAATGCGCCGACAGATCAAACTGCGTGCCCAGCCATTTATGCGGGTTGAACACGACAGAATCCGCCATCTCTACCCCTTGCCACAGATCGCGATACTCAGCGCAGATCATGGCCGCGCCGGCCCATGCCGCATCGACATGGGTGTAGAGCCCATGCGCCTGCGCCACGCGGCACAGGCCCGCGATATCATCGCAAGCACCGGTGCCGGTGCCGCCAGTGCAGGCGATTACCCCTGCAGGCAGCATGCCCGCCGCTTTGTCTGCCGCAATCGCCGCGTCAAGCGCAGCCACATCCATGCCGCGCAACGGCCCCTTGGTGGGAATGCGCACCAGATTGGCCTGCCCGATCCCCGCGATCCAGATGGCGCGATCCACCGAGGAATGCACCTCGGCCGAGCAATAGACGCGCAGCACCTTTTGCCCTGCCAGCCCGCTTGCATTGCCATCCCAGTCCAGCGCGCGTTCGCGCATCACCAGTACGGCGGCGAGGGTGGCGGAACTGGCACTGTCTTGTATTACACCCGTAAAGCCATCGGGCAGACCGATGGACTGGCGCATCCAGTCCATCATCCGCGTTTCCATCTCGGTCGCGGCGGGGGAGGTTTGCCATAGCATGCATTGCGGGGCCATGACGGTGACCAGATGATCGGCCAGCACCGCGGCGGGTGAGGCATTGGAAGGGAAATAGGCAAAAAAACGCGGATGTTGCCAATGCGTCATGCCGGGCATCACGATGGATTCAAAATCCGCGATGATGTCTTCCATCGGTTGCGCGCTGTCCGGCGGGCTGGCGGGCAGGGCGGCCAGAATATCACCGGGCCGGGTTTGCGCCCGCACCGGCCTGTCACGCAGCCCCGCGTGATAGCGGCCCGCCCAATCAGCAGCCCAGCGGCCCCATTTCGGAAACTCGTCCCAGCGCATGTCGCCCCTCCCGTTTGGTTAACATGATAACTATATGCTGCCGCAGCCGCTGGCAACGACAATCCCCCGCGTTGCGCAGAACCGCAAGCGGGGGATTTTGAGTATTTTTGGAACAATGAAAGGGTGGGTCAGCCAGCAGGGGCCGCGCGTGCGGCGGCAAGCGCCTGCGACAGAACCGCGCGCTGGCCGATATGGTTCATCAGGATCAGGATAAGCCGTGCGTTCAGCGCGTCGCTATCGGCTTTGGCCAGCCCGTCATGCGCGGCCAGCAGATCGGCATAGATATCATCGGGCTGGTCCATATTGGGTGTCAGGATCAAATCGGCGCTCATTGTGGCTGCTCCTGTCCGGTGGCGCGGCGGATCGCGGCGCGGATTGCGGTCTCGTTGAAGGCGGGCCAACGGGCGGCGACATGCTGATCCGGGCGGATCAGGTAGACCGCGGCGGGCGCATCGCCCAGATAGCGGGCGGCCAGCGCGCCGGAGGCGTCATCCTTGGCGGTCAGGGCATGGCGGGTGGCGGTGATCCCGCCCGCGGTCACATCATCTGGCGCATCGGCATTGATGGTCAGCAGGGTGAAGCGATCCCCAAGGCTGTCCAGCAGGAAATGATCGGCCAGTTTGACATCGGGGCAGGGCGATCCGGGGCGGGTGCGGGCGGGGCCGCCCGGCAGGGCATCGGCGCTGTTCAGCGGTGATCCGTCATAGGTGCAGGGCATCGACAGGCGGCCTGAATTGACCAAGGGGCGCGCAAAGGCGTGACGCTCGCTCAGGTCCAGCACGGCAT
>JBLRWJ010000135.1:0-3316 GCA_047921315.1 Rhodobacterales bacterium
GGGCGCATCGCTGTGATGGCGGCGGGGCAGGGGGCGTTCGGCTCGGTCGAGGAGGCGGTGAATGCGTTGTTCCATGCGGGCAGCAAGGCGAAACGGTCCAAGATCCGCGCCTTTGCCGCATTGCATGAGGAACTGGGCGATCTGCTGTCTTTCGCCCATGAGCTGTCAGAACGGCAGGGCCTTCGTATCGTGGCGGCGATTCGTGCTGGCATGGCGGCAGAGTTGCGTCAGGCATTGGCGGCCGATCAACTGACCGGGGATGCGGGGGATGCGTTGCGTGAATGGGCGCTGATGGAGCCGGTCGTGATCCGCGCCGAGGCGCTGGACAAGCCCGAGAAAGCCCCCGGACGCCCCCGCAGCAAACTGCCGCGATCCGCGAAACATGGTGGCGGTTATGTCCGTTTGGCCAATGGCATCACGCTGCAGCGCGATACCGATGATCGCGGCCATACCATCCGGCTGGAAGGTCACGCCGTGAATGATGACCTGATCGAGGTTGTGATGGATGAGCTTCAACGCTTGCTGGAAACGATGTGACAGACGGGCAGGGGGGGGGCGCGCACGCGAAACCGGACCCGCGGGGTTGGGGGTGATGGATATCGCAATATGCTCTATGTTGCTGACAGTCTCTGTCAGAACAGCGGTGGCAGGATGGAACCTGCCGATGGTTCTTGTGAGCTTTGCCCTCATGGCGCATTTAACATAAGGCGGATTATGCGGCTTGTGCCTGTTGGCGCCATGACAGGCGCGCTATCTGATTTTTGTCTCGGGTGACCAACCGGGCAAGGGATCATCCATGGTGCTGCTATCCCAGACAGGCGCGCGATCCATATCACCATTCATGCCGACAGGGGCATAACCTGACGCAATGTCCCAAGCGAGCGTGGTGAAATATTCCCTCAACTGCGGGGACACGCCCGCCTCGGTATGCAGGCGGCGCAGGGTCCGCAGATCGGTTTGATACATGCATGTCAGCACCAGACAGGCCAACCCATAGCCGCCAATGGCATTGGGATGGATATCATCGAGGAAAAATTCCTGCATATCCGTGATCCCCGGCACATTGCCGGCGGCGATATCATCCCAGACCCGTGTCATCCACAGATGCCCCGGAAACAGCCAGATGCGCCAATCTGCGGGCAAAGCGGGATAAATGCCCTTCAATTTCCAGGTGGCATAATCCGCCATGAACCGGAAGCTGTGGCCATATTCCGGCAGGGCAGACCGGAAATCGGGGAACTCTTGCCAGTTATTGGCATAAACCGGCCTTTCAGGCCGCCACATCGTCAGCGAGGGCCAGATCGACCAAAGGATGATATCCGTGGCCCCCTGCCCGCCATTGCCGTTTTCAATGGCATTGGCGGCAAAGCGACACAGATAATCAAGCGATCCAGCTATATCCGCAATCCCCGATGGAAGATCCACCCGCGCAGGTGGCCCGCCTTCGGTGATCACAAGCGTGTCGAAATCCGCGATATCGCGTCTGGCATCCGCTGTCGGATCACCGGGGCGTAGATCATTGACAGCGTTGTTCCACCGCCAGCCCATCGGGGAACCGGGGATCGTGGATTTGATGATATTGTGATAGGCGCGGCGCATCCCCATGCTTTCACCCATCGCCCGCATCGCGCCCGGCCAGGGCCCGGTGACGAGATAGGTATCGGTCAGGCTATGCCCGCTATGGATGCTGCGCGTCTGCGCTGTTGAAGCGGTGCGCACAGGGGAGGAGGAGGCCAGGGCAGGTGCCGCATGGCCAACAAGCGCAAGCGCCGCGCAGGACCCCATGAACGCCCTGCGCGACAGCGTAAACGGATCACCATTCCGGTTTGTTCGGGCCTGTTTCATCACCACTTCTCCTTTTCCGGTGCCATCGGGGATGTGATCAACCCTGAGGGATTATTGTTTCTTGTGCATCCATGTGACGGGATATTATGGCCTATGGGCGCAAGACCGCGCCTTTATAGCGCGGCGATTGTGGCCATTGCCCGCGGGAAGAGCGAATTTTGCAACTACAGGCAGAGCAATGTTGAGCGGCATTATTCAGTCTTTCCAAAAGCGGGTTGCGGGCCAAAAGTGGGTTGCGGGGTTTGGGTATCCAAGCGTGCCAGCCCGGCTGATTATGTGAAAGAAAAAGGGCAATCAATGATGACCGGATAGCATATGTGGCCAGCCGTTCAGGGCTGAAAGCACGGGGTCTACCCCGTCTGCGATTTTGAAGTAGTCATAAATCTGTTTGCCATCGGGCGAAAAGAACTGATCATCCGCATGAAATTGCAGCTTTGGTCCGCATTCCCGATACCCATCGCGCACGCAATCAGACATCATTTGCGCCGCCTCCTGCGTCCATCCTGCGATATAATCGGCGTGCATTGTGGTTCCCTTTGGGGAATCATCCATCAAATCCGATGCCAGCCGCCACTCTGAATCAAACGGCACATTCTTCCACGATACGATCTGGGTGAGTTGTGGAATTGTATAGGGATGGGATAGCGGGCAGCGACCACTGGAATAGGCCACATGGCGCGTTCCGCCGGGGCTGGTCAGAACCGGCTGGCCATCGGCATCAATGGCAATACAATCAGGGAACTTTACCTCAACATGCAGGGCGTTATCATGGTCATAGACCCTGATTGTCCCCTTCCAGATTTCGCGGTCAATGGTGCTGACCACAACGCCTGTTGATCCTTTGATCTTATCATTCGCAAGGATTTGCAGCCCTGCCGGAATTGGCCGCATCGCCTTGCGGTTGGAGATCCAGCTTTTGTAATAGAGGTTGATGACACTTGGCAAAACGACCTGACCATTCTCATCATAGAGCGCGGGAATCCAATAGGCCGATCTGTTGGTGATTCCGCCATCGCATGTGGAATTCCCTGAATTGACGATGCTGTCACTGGTGCTGAAAGCATCAACATCGGTATTGCCGAAAAACAGGTGCAGATGGGCTGCCCCTTCTTGTCCGGGATAGACAACCGGATCATTGTAGGAAAAATGCGAGGTCACGCAGAAAAACCTGAAACCGTGTTCATCAAGTATTTGATTGCCTTTGACCGGCACAGGCAAAGAACCCTGCGCGGTGCCGCGTGTCACGACATATTCAAGACCGGCAGTATTATGTTGCGCCTTATTGTGTTGCGCATTTACGGGGGCAGAAACCCCGGCTTGATGCCAGAAATGGCCGCTCGTCACTGGCAAAACAAGCATGAATGCGGCCGCGCATAGGGCTGGTATCACAATGCGCCTGCGTTTTTTGCTGGAATGATTGGTGCCCATTCTGGTCATCCTTTTCTGGTCATCCCTTTTGGCGCGTTGCGGC
>JBLRWJ010000135.1:3416-7533 GCA_047921315.1 Rhodobacterales bacterium
TGCGGCAGAACAGGGCGGAGGTGCTATTCTCCGGCGCTTTTATATTCATAGCGGTAGCTGGCGGTATAGCCATAGCCGCTGGTGGCTTTGGCGCGGGCCGGATCAAAACCGTTGAGCACAGCGCCTGTCAGCGTGACACCGGAACTGCGCAGCAGGCGGTTCATCGCGTCAATCTCGCGCAGGGGGGTTTCATCAAAGCGGGCCACGGCGATGGTGGTGCCGACCTGCCGCCCGATGATCACCGGGTCCGTCACCGCCAGCGCGGGGGGCGTGTCAACGATGATCAGATCAAAGCGGCTGTCCAGCTGCGCCATCAGATCCTTGAGGCTGGAGGACATCAGCAATTCAGACGGGTTGGGCGGGTAATGCCCCGTTGTGATGACGGATAGTTTGGGGATGGGGCCGGGCATCAGGATTTTGTCCAGCTTGGCATCGCCTGCCAGAAAATCCGCCAGCCCCGGCTGATCCTTGGGCAGATCGAAATACCGCCGCAAATAGCCGCGCCGGATATCGGCATCCACAAGGCACACGCGTTGCCCGGCCTGTGCCGCGACCACAGCCAGATTGATCGCGGTAAAGGATTTACCCACCCCCGGCGCGGGGCTTGTCAGCGCGACAGAGTTTGTGCGGCTGTCCAGCATCGCAAAATGCAATGAGGTGCGCAGCGAGCGGAACCCCTCAACCGCCAGATTGCCGGGGTCTGTCAAGGCAAGGATCGGCAATGTGCCTTTGCGTTTATGCGCATTCTCGGCCTGCGGCACGATATTGATGGTGGCATAGACCAGCAAACCCAGCGCATCGATCTGTTCGGCGCTTTGCACCCCGCGCCGCAGCCACAGGCGCAGAAACACCACACCAACACCGGCCATTAGCCCCAGCAGCGTGCTGATGGCGATGATGCGCCGTTCTTGCGGGGCGATCGGGATGGGCGAGACGCGGGCGACATCGACAATGCGCACATTGCCGATGGTGCTGGCGCGCAGCACCTGCAATTCCTGTGCGCGGTTGCGCAGCTGGCTGTACACCTCGCGGGCGCTTTCCAGATTGCGGGTAAGGTTGAACACCTCGCGCTGTGTTTCGGGCAGCTCGCCCACCTCGGTGCGCAAGCGTTCCAGCCGCTCTTCCAGCCGGGCGCGATTGGTCAGAAGCTGTTGATACACCGGGTGGTTCGAGGTGTAGCGCGTTGAAATCTCATCTTCTTGCGCGTCAAGCTGCTGTAATTCCACCTCGATCGTGCTGACCTGTGTCAGAAGGCTTTGCGCCTCAAAGCCCAGATCAATGGCCTGCTGCGCCTGACGATAGGCGTTCAGCGCTATTTCCGCACGGCGCATCGCCTCTTCGGCATCGGGGATCTGGCTTTCGACAAATTCAAGGCTGCTTTCAGCCTCGGCGGCGGAGCGGGAGATGTTCTGCCGCAGATAGGCCTGTGTGATCGCGTGCAGGCCGCGCTCGATCTCGCGTTGGTTGCGGCCTTCCAGCGACAGTTCCAATATGTTGGATTGCCCGCCGCGTTCAAACACCGACAAGCGGCTGCGCAGGCCGATGATTGCGGCGCTTTCATCAATCTGCGCAAGGATGAATTGCCGCCCCCGCGCGCCGACCAGTTCGCGCACCCGCAGGCCAAAGCCCAGCAGATCATCGGTGATCTGTTGCCCGATCTGGCCGGGAATCTCGCGGCCATCGGGCAGCTTCAGCGCGAAACGCGAAGCATCGTCAGAGGTGACGGTGAGCAGGATCTGCCGGCCCAGCCAATGCGGCGGCACCTCAAGCAGATCCAGCTCGATATGTTCGTTGCCATGCGCATAGGCCTGCAAAAAGCCCAGTTCCGGCAAAGGCAGGTTCAACTGGTTAATGGCCTGGCCGATGACAGGCAGGCGGCGCGGTTCTGTATACCAATCCATATGTGTATCGGCCACCGCCTGCCCCAGCACCAGCCGTGAGTTCAGAATCTCGATCTCGGTTACACTACGCGGGGAGCCTGATGTGAGTTCGCGCACCGATGTGGGCAAAGACATCTGGCTGCTGTTTTCCTCAAGCTGCATCAGCGCATCGGCACGAAAGGTGGGCGGCGTGCTTTTGGCGATGATCATGCCGGCGAACATGAATATCACCGTAAAGGCCAATATCCAGTATTTTCCGCCCCAGACCTGCCGCAACAGGTGGCCCATATCGGCCTCTGGCGCATCGGGTTGATCTTCCGCAACGGGTGCATTCATCGTCTACTCCCCCGGCGCTAGCCGCGCGGCCCATGCTTGGGCGGCGGCATCGATGGCCGTATAAATCTTTTCGTGAAATTCGACAGAGCGCAGATAGGGATCAGCAATCCCGGCATTGCCTGTCCATTTGTCAAATAACATCACGCGCCCGTCCAGATGCTGGGCGATGCGGTAAATTTCGCGTTTGTGCCCCGGTTCCATCACAAGGATCAGATCATGCGCGGTGCCGATATCGGGCGTGAATTGCCGCGCGCGGTGGCCATGCAGGGAAAGCCCGTGCGCCGCCGCCACCTTGCTGGTGGTGCGATCGGCAGGCTTGCCCACAAGGGCGTTGATGCCTGCCGATGACACCTCAAGATCCGGTAGGGCCTGCCGCAACAGCCGCTCTGCCAAGGGAGAACGGCAGATATTGCCAACACAGACCACAAGAACGGAATTGAACATGGCGCATCAATCAGAGGCCAGTGAATCAAGCCCGCCCGCCACGGTGATTGTGGGCAAAATCGCGCTGACCGTGTCGTTCCACCGCCCCAGCGGAGAGCGGGTAACATAGACCACATCATTGGGGGCCAGATTGAAATGTGTGCCCAGCACAAAGCCTGTCGGCGATGATGTATCAAGCTGATAGACATTGATCACAGGACCATTGCGGCGGAACACAAAGACACCGCGCGCATCCGAGCTGACCTCGGACAGGCCGCCCTGACGGGTGACAGCTTGGGTCAGCGAGATATCATCATCCGACAGATCAACCGTGGCCGGCGCAACGATCTGACCCAGCAGGAAAGCATCCATCGGTCTGCGGCGCGGCACCGAGATGGTATCGCCGTTGATCAGGATCGGGTTATTCGTCAACAGCCCGCCGCGCAGGAATGTATCAAAGTTGATGTTATAGGTCCGCCCGCGCCGTTGCAGCGTGACACGCGCGCTATCGGCGTTTTCGGTCAGGCCCCCGGCGGCGCCAATGGCCTCCAGCAGGGTAAGGGGGGCATTGGTCAGCGGCTGGCGGTTGGGTGTTTCCACCTCGCCCGTGACCACAATCGCCTGAGAGTTGAAAGCGGCCACGCGCACTTCAAGCTGGGGATCGGGGATGAAATCGGCCAGCTTTGTCTGCAATTCCGCGCGGACCTGTTCCGGCGCGCGGCCCCGCGCCTCGATCTGACCTATAAAAGGATAAAAGAAGGTGCCATCAGCCTGCACGCGGAAGCCCGATTCTGCGGCGGTGCGCATCGGGCCTGCGGGCAGGGTCAGTTCGGGATGGTCAAATATATCGATGCTGAGGATATCACCCACCCCGATCAAATAATTCCAGGCCTGCGAATCCGGCACGCTTTGCGAGGCGGGCACCCGGCGCGATTGCGAGAATGTGGCCACGTTATTGGCATCCAGACGGGTGACAATCACATTGTCGGGCAATTCCGCCTGCCGCCGCTCATCAATGGGGAATTCTGTAAATCCTTGCGTGCAGGCTGCCAGAAAAAGACTCATGACCATGGAACTGATCAATTTACGCATTGTTGTCTCCACATCCCGTTCGGCCGGCTTTGCGCCGTTGCCACTTTTTTGTCGAATCTGTTCCAAACGGACCGTCGACGCAAAAAACACTAGATGTAGAACCACACAAACGCCGCAAATACGGCAGACAGCCCCCGGTAAGCCAATACTTACCTAAAGACTTTAATCGCCTATCAGATCAAGAGTAAACACCCATTGCGCGCAAAATATAGAAGATCGGGCCGTAACTGACACAGTTACAGCAGGTATGCAGCCTGAACTTGCGCAGCGATCCTGCCGGGGCATGGCCCGGCGCGTGGCCTCAGGGCGGAAAGCGCGGGGAAACCTGACATGTTCCCGCATCCGCATTGGCGCTGTGATCGCTAAAATTATCGTTCAGTATAAGT
>JBLRWJ010000136.1:0-7524 GCA_047921315.1 Rhodobacterales bacterium
TGCGGCACCGTATCCTTGGCTTTGAACAGATAGCGGCGGAACACCTCAGCGTAGGAGGGGAACATATAGCCGTCATTGCGGGCCAGATAGCGTGCACGATTGCCGAAATACAGCGCAGGCAAGCGGTACCATGGCAGTTTGGGATGCATGTGATGCACCACATGCAGGTTATTGTTCAGAAACAGGAAGGCCAGCAACCCGCGATCCTCGATGATCACGGTGCGGCCCCGCGCGCGGATATGGGCCTGATGTTCCAGAAAGGTGCGGATCTTCAGGATCGACAGACCAGCATAGCTGGCCAGCAGAAAGGCCCAAAGCGGCATTTGTCCCACGGCCGCCATCCAGCCGATCACCAGCGCCAGCGCCGGGAAATGCCACAGCCAGCCCGCCAGCACCGCCCGGTCTCCGCCCCGTATGGCGCGCCAGTCTGACACCATGAACGCCACCTGCCCTACCAGCGGGCCAATCAGCAACCGCCCGATCAGCCGGTTGTTGAACAACAGCACCCCCCGCGACAGTGCGGGCAACCGCGCCCAGACAGCCGGATCAAGATAATTGCTTTCAGGATCGTCATAGGGATCGGTCAGGATGGCATCATGGTGATGCGCCAGATGGGTATCGCGGAACCGCAGATAAGGGATGCACAGGGTCAGGGCGGGAAAGACCAGCGCCTCGTTCAGCGCGCGCCAGCGCGTCGGATGCCCGTGCAGCACCTCATGCGACAACGATGAATGCAGCGCCGCCGCCAGCGTGACCATCACCATGCCCAGCGGCAAAAACCAGCCCGCCCCCCATGTGGAGCCAAGCCCCCAGACTGCATAACACAGGATCAACAGGCCAAATGTGGGCCATTCTACACGTTTTACCAAAGACTGGCGCCAGTTATCGCCCATATTTACCTGCAAATGTCATGTCACCCCTGCCTAGGCCTGTATGGCACCTGTGAACATTCCGAATATGATTAACAAAACGCATCATCCGTGATAATAATCACCACATGCGCCAAATCCTCGACAAACGCCACCGTGCCACCCAGTTTCGCCAACGCCTTGCCACCGCGATGGAGCGTAAGGGCCTCAGCCAAAGCGCACTGGCGCGCCAGATCGGGGTGGACCGCTCGACCGTATCGCAATTACTGGGCGGCGCGGGCGCGCGCCTGCCCAATGCGCAGGTGGTGGGCGAATGCGCGGCGGCACTGGGCGTGTCAGCCGATTGGCTGCTGTCGCTCTCGGACCGGCCCGAAAATGCCGCCGATCTGATGGCCACCTCGCTGACCCTGACCGAGGCCCCCCGCGCGCTGGTGGATGAGCAGATCTTCAGCTGGCACCGCGAGGCGGCGGGCTACAAAATCCGCCATGTGCCCGCAGCGCTGCCCGATATGCTGAAAACCCGCAGTTTACTGGAATGGGAATATACCCCGCATCTGGGGCGCACGACGACACAGGCAATCAACGCTTCACAGGACCGGCTGAACTGGATGCGCGGCGCACATTCGGATTACGAGATTGCCCTGCCCCTGCACGAGATGGAGAATTTCGCCCGCGGCACCGGCTATTACGCGGGGCTGTCGCCCGCGATACGCACCCGGCAAATTGACCGCTTTCTCGATCTGAACGCCCAATTCTATCCCGGCCTGCGGCTGTATCTGTTCGATGCGCGGCGGGTCTATTCGGCCCCGATCACCATCTTCGGCCCGCTGCTTGCGGTGCTCTATATCGGGCGCAACTATCTGGCCTTCCGCGATAGTGAAAGGGTGCAGGCCTTTACCCGCCATTTCGACCATCTGGTGCGCGAGGCCAGCATCACCCCGCGTGATCTGACCGCATATCTGCAAGACCTGCGCGCAGGCATCGCCTGATCCGGGTCCCGCGCCATCCGCTTCATTGTTCCTCAAATACTCAAAATCCGCCGCCCGCCGCCCAAACGCGCCTTAAGGGACGCGCTGCAACCGCGTCATGTCATAGCCGTACCAGTCCAGAATCTCGGCCGCCGCGCGCATCCGGTCTGGCGCGGGTGTCGCGCTGCGATCCAGAATAAAGCCCCGCGATCCCGAAGGCGTGCCCAGCACGGCGGTGCGGAACCCTTCGTCAACCCAGATCAGCCACAGCTCTTCTGCCTGTCCGCCCTGCCCCTGCGGGCGCAAGCGTCCCGGTGCTGTCAGATCATAGATCTGGCGGCGCGTGACACCATCAGCCCCTGTCACATCCGCGATGATCTGCCCTGTCGTGGCACGACGGTAAAGGTGCCGCTCAACCTCAAGACTCTGACCGGGGGGCGCAAAGGCCGCAACGCGCAGCCATTCGCCCTCAAACCGCTCTGCCGCGAACCGCGAGGTCGAGGCGAAAGGCGCGCCTTGGTCCCGAAACCCCTGCATCTGCGGGGGTGCGGCGGTACATGCGGCGATCAAGGCCAGCATCATAAGGCCAAGGGTGATGCGGGGCTTGGCTGGGGGCATGCTCTCTCCTGACGGGTGGCGCGCCGGTCCGCCCCCTTGGTGGACCCTAGGCGCAGCATGGCGCGTGACACAAGCCGATTGCGCCGCTAAGCTGCAATCGGCCTCAATCGGCCTGCAACCGCCGCACCGCCCACCAACTGGCCGCCGCCATGATGCCTGCCGTGGCAAGGCACAGCGGCACCCCGCCGATCTGGTAGGACAGCCCCGACAGCAAAGTGCCCAGCAACCGCCCCGCCGCATTGGACATGTAATAAAACCCCACATCCATCGTCACCCGCTCGGCGCTGGTGAAGGCCAGAACCAGATAGGAATGCACCGCCGAATTGATCGCAAAGACAAACCCAAAGGCCAAAAGCCCCGCCACAAGCGTCAGCGTCAGCCAATCCGCCGGCGCGCCCGCCGCATAGGCCAAGCCGGCCAGCAGCAGCGGGATCGGCACCAATAGCCCCGCCCAGCGGATCGCGGATGCGATGATCCGCTCTTCCGGCAACGTGGCCGCCCGCAACAGGCGCGGCGCATTGGCCTGCACAGCACCATAGGCGATGATCCAGACCGCCATGAAGCTGCCGATCAGGAAAAAGGCCGCGCGCGCGCCCTCAGGCGTGCCATCCGACAGGACCGATTGGAAATAGATCGGGATGCCCACCACAAACCAGACATCCCGCGCCCCGAACAAAAACATCCGCGCCAGTGACAACCGGTTGATGCGCGTATCGGTGGACCAGACTTGCGAAAACTTCGCGTCCTTGCGGCCAGTGGGCAACCCTGCCGGCATAAAGATCACCACCGCCATCAGGATCACCGCCAGCACCGCCGCCATGGTCCAGATCGCGGGCACAAAGCCCACCAGCCCCAGCAGCACCGCTCCCATGAAAAACCCCGCCCCCTTGACCGCGTTCTTCGATCCTGTCAGCAGCGCCACCCAGCGAAACAGCCCGCCATCCCCCTTGGGGGCCAGCACTTTCACTGCCGATTTTGACGCCATCTTGGCCAGATCCTTGGCCACGCCGGAGGCGCCCTGCACCGCCATCACAAAGATGACCGATGCGCCAATGCTCCATGCGGGGTCCAGCTGCGCCAGTGCGGCCAGCGCCGCGATCTGGATCAATAATCCGGCATAAAGCGTCACCGTCAGCCCGAACCGCGCCGCGATCCAGCCCGCCGACAGGTTGGTCACGATGCCCGCCACCTCATAGAGCAGGAACAGCCATGCCAGTTGCACCGGCGAAAAGCCCAAAGCGTTGAAATGCAGCAGCACCAGCATCCGCAGCGCGCCATCGGACAGCATGAACGCCCAATACGCGGCCGTTACCGCCACATAGGCGCGCAGGCCATCCGGCGCGGGTTCGGATGCCACGCTCACATCGCCCCTGCGACCATGCGGGCAATATCGGCCATCCGGCAGGTATAGCCCCATTCATTGTCATACCACGCATAGACCTTCAGCTGCGTGCCGTTGATCACCATGGTCGAGGGCGCATCGATGATCGCCGACCGCGGATCGCCGCGATAATCGCATGATACCAGCGGGCGCTCCTCATAGCCCAGAATACCGGACAACTCCCCCTCTGCGGCGGCTTTGAACATGGCATTCACCGCCTCTGCGGTGATCTCACGCTCCATCTCGAACACGCAATCGGTGATCGAGGCATTCAGCAGCGGCACCCGCACCGCATGCCCGTTCAACCGCCCCTTGAGTTCGGGATAGATCAGCGTGATCGCTGTGGCACTGCCGGTTGTTGTGGGGATCAGGTTCATCAGGGCAGACCTTGCGCGGCGCATATCCTTGGCCGGACGGTCCACGATGGTTTGCGTATTGGTCACGTCATGGATTGTTGTGATAGATCCGTGCCTTATGCCGACTTCCTCATGCAACACCTTGACCACAGGGGCCAGACAATTGGTGGTGCAACTGGCCGCTGTCACCAGATCATGCTGTGCGGGATCATACAGGTGCTGGTTGACCCCGTAGACCAGATTGAGCGCGCCCCCATCCTTGACGGGCGAGGACACAATCACCTTTTTGACCCCTGCCGCATAATAAGGCGCCACCTTTTCGGCGGTTTTGAACACGCCCGTGCAATCCAGCACCAGATCAATACCCATTGCGGCCAGCGGCAGATCCTCGATCCGCTTTTGCGCCGTCACCTGCATCCGCTGGCCATTCAGGGTCAGGCTGTGAGCATCATGGGCAATGTCACCCGCCCAGCGGCCATGGACCGAGTCAAACTCCATCAGCAGGGCGTGCTGGTCCGGGGTGCCGGAGGGATCATTCAACAAGACGATCTCGCCCTGCGCCGGATTGTCGGCCAAGGCGCGCAGCAGCAATTTGCCAATCCGGCCAAATCCGTTCAACGCGATGCGGGTCATGCCACGCCCCCTTTTTCCACAGTATCGCAGCCGATATCGTCGATCTTTTTCTGCAAGGTGATCTTGTCCAGTTCCGCCAATGGCAGCGCCACAAAAGCAGCGATCCGGCGGCGCAGCGCATCAAAAGCCTCGGCAAAGGCAAGCGCCTGCTCTGCCTCGGTTCCGGTGGCCTTGACCGGATCGGCAATGCCCCAATGCGCGCTCAGCGGATGGCCGGGCCAAGGCGGGCATTCCTCGGATGCGGCGCGGTCACAGACGGTGAATACAAAATCCATCTGCGGCGCATCCGCGCCCTCAAACTCGGCCAGATGTTTGGAACGCAACCCTTCTGTCGGCAACCCGGCGCGCGCCAGCATATCCATTGCGCGCGGATGCGGCACCCCGCGCGGGTCCGTACCTGCGGAATAGGCGCGAAAGCGGCCCTGCCCCAGATCATGCAGCAGTGCTTCGGCAAAAATCGAGCGTGCCGAATTGCTCGTGCAAACAAACAGCACATTGAACAGTCGCATTTGTTGTCCTTTCAGTGGCAGGCGTTGATCCGGTGCAGCATGTGGCAGACCAATGCAGATATCTGGCCGCCCACGGCAGCAATCCTCGACCAGATATGTAACAAGCGATCCGGCATGCGGCAGATCAACGGAATAAAACAGCGACCGCCCCTGCCGTTCACTGCGGATGAGGCCCGCGCGTTCCAGATCGGACAAGTGATGCGACAGCGTGTTTTGCTTCAGATCCAGCGCCGCCGCAATTTCGGTCGGGCGCACAGCTTGCGGCGCGTGACGCATCAGCAAGCGGAACACCGACAGACGCCCGGCATGACCAAGCGTGGCAAAGGCAGAAATGGCAGAGTTTATATCCATATTTCCTGAATACTGGAAATATGGATATTGTCAAGCCATAGCCTCGCCTCAGTAAGGCATCGGATGCGCCCGGTGCAGCGCGTCGATCCGCTCTGCCAGACCGTCAGGCAAGGTCAGCCCCGCCCCTGCCAGCACATGATCCAGCTGCGCCTGCGTGCTTGCCCCGAAAATCACCGATGTCATAAAGGGCCGCGCCGCACACCAGGCCAGCGCCATATGCACCGGGTCCAGACCGTATTCCGCGGCCAGTTCCAGATAGGCCTGCACGGCGGCAAAAGCACGCTGCGTAATACGCCCGCCCAGATCGGGGGTGAAACTGCGGCGCGAGCCTTCGGGAATGGCACCGTCACGGTATTTGCCCGTCAGCAGCCCCGCCGCCAGCGGCGAGAAGGCCAATAGCCCCACATCCTCGTTCACGCTGGTCTCCGCCAGATCGGTATCGAACATCCGGCACATCAGCGAATATTCATTCTGGATCGAGGCGGTGCGCGGCCAGCCTTTTTCGGCCGCGATTCGCACCCATTGGGTGGTGCCCCATGCGCTTTCATTGGACAGGCCGAAATGGCGGATATTGCCCTTGTCGACCTCGCGTTGCAGCGCGCCCAGCGTGTCCTCCATATGGGCGATGGTCTCGGCGCGGCGCTGCGCAGAGGGATCATACCCCCAGTTACGACGAAACATGTAAGACCCGCGATTGGGCCAGTGGAACTGATACAGATCGATCACATCGGTTTTCAGCCGCCTGAGCGAGCCCTCAACCGCGCCCGGTATCGTCGCAGAAGAGATCGGCGCGCCATCGCGAACATGGGCCAGCCCCTCGCCGCTATGCTTGGTGGCCAGGATATAGTCGCTGCGCCGCGATGGATTGGCCGCCTGCCAGTTGCCGATCACCTCTTCGGTCAGGCCGATCGTGTCCTTGGCAACCGGATTGACCGGATACATCTCGGCGGTGTCGATGAAGTTGATACCATGTGCCAGCGCGGTCTCGATCTGGCGATGGGCATCCGCCTGCGGCGTCTGGGTGCCCCATGTCATCGTGCCAAGGCACAGCTCGCTGACCATCAGGCCGGTGCGGCCCAGCGGGTTCATCTTCATCACAGGCATCTCCCGTCCGGCTGTTATGGTGGTGACAGGGCGACCCTAGCGGTTTTCCCGGCAAGGTCACCCCCGAAAACCGTATTGGAACAAAAGAAGAACATGCTAAACTGGTGACCATGACGATTCCCCTGAATCCCACCCTGCTGACCCGCGCCCCGCATCGCGCCCACCCGGCGCTGGTGCTGGCCGATGATATTCGCCTGACACTGGCGCGCCTGCATGAAGCCTGCGGACCGGCACGGCGCAGCTTTGCCATCTGGCTGGCAGGCCATGTGCAGCGCAATGGGCCCGGCCCGGTGATCTGGATCGCGCCGCGCCACCTGCCCGACAGACCCAACCCGGACGGGATCGTGGGGCTGGCGCACCCCGAAGGCTTTATCCACATCGCCCCCCAACGCCCCGAAGACCTGCTGTGGTGCATGGAAGAGGCCCTGCGCAGCGGGGCCGCCCCGCTGGTGGTGGCCGACCTGCCCGCCCCGCCCGGCCTGACCCCGGTGCGCCGGTTGCATCTGGCCGCCGAAACAGGTGCCGCCGAGGGGGCATGCACGCCGCTTGGCCTGATCCTGACGCCCGAACAGGGCGGCGCACCGGGGGTCGAAACCCGCTGGCAGATGACCCCCGCCCACACATCCAAAGCGCAAGGCTGGACCCTGCGCCGCTTGCGCGCCCGCCAAGACCCGCCAAAAGACTGGCACCTGACAGGTCCGCGCCCAGACGTTCTGAAGGAACGAGTATTTAGAG
>JBLRWJ010000137.1:0-7473 GCA_047921315.1 Rhodobacterales bacterium
CATGAACTGTTCCGGCCTTGGCAAATCGCGGCCACCCTAGGGCCAAGCGGCGGCGTGGTGCAAGCGCGCAAGCGTCCCGAATGGGGCGCAGTGCGAAAAGCCGCCATGCAACCGACAGGCATGTGCCAGACCCAAAGGCGAGAGAACCCTGCACATATGGACAAGGGCGGTCAGATGACCGCCCTTTTCAAAATTATGCCATGCTGGTCTGACCGTCAGGTTCAGCCGTCAAAATCAACCGTTTCGGTCAGGCGCAGCGCGGCGGGGCGCAGTTTGGCCAGTGCCATCAGGTTGACAGTGTCGGCGGTGAATGTGCCCCAGCTTTGGACCAGATCATCCGGCTCTGTGCCCGGCGCGATCGGGTATTCGGCATTCGCTTCGGCATAGATCTGCTGCGCGGCGGGCGAGGTCAGAAATTCCATCATCTTGAGCGCATTGTCACGGTTGGGCGCGGCCTTTGTCATGGCCACGCCGGAAATATTCACATGCGTGCCGCCATTTTCAAAGGTCGGGAACACGATGTTGACCGCATTGGCCCAGTCCTGCTGCGCGGGATCGGCCAGCATCTGCGCCATGTAATAGGTGTTGCCAAGGCTGATATCGCATTCACCCGCCCAGATGGCCCGCACCTGCCCACGATCATTACCCTCGGGCTTGCGCGCCAGATTGGCTTTCACGCTCTCCAGCCATGTCTTGGCCCCGTCCTCACCATGGTGATGGAACACGGCGGCTGTCAGGCCAAGGCTGTAGGAATTGGTGCCAGACCGCGTGCAGATCCGGCCCTGCCATTTCGGATCGGCCAGATCCTCATAGGTGGTTACCTCACCTTCGGCCACGCGATCCTTCGAGGCATAGATGATCCGCGCCCGCGTGGTCAGCCCCCACCAATGCCCCTCAGGGTCGTGATAGATGGAAGGCACATTGGCGCGCAGCGCCTCGCTGTCAACGGCTTGGGTCAGCCCCGCCTCGACCACTTCGGCCAGACGCGAGATATCGACCGTCAGCACCAGATCGGCGGGCGTGCGGCGGCCCTCGGCTGTCAGACGCTCGACCATGCCCTTGTCCAGATAGGCCACATTCACGGTGATTCCGGTCTCGGCGGTGAAAGCATCCGTCAGCGGCTTCAAAAGCCCTGGCTGGCGGTAGGAATAGACGTTCACCTCATCGGCAAAGGCGGGCACAGCCAGTGTGATCGCGGTCGCGCTCAGCAGGGCGGTGGTTAGATATCTGCTCATGCAATCCTCATTGGGTTCATGTTTTACGCGCCCCTTCTAAGCCTGACTTTTTTTGTCAGGTCAATACCTGAATAAAATAGTCAGAGAATATTCCCGGCGCGCCGGATCACGCCTTTGCGGCCTTTTCGTGCTGCTTGGCCTGCGTCCAAAGCGCGTCCATTTCTGCAAGATCGGACTGGGAAGGGGATGAGCCGCGCGCGGCAAGCTGTTGTTCTATATATTCAAATCGGCGCACGAATTTGGCATTGGCCGCGCGCAATGCCGCCTCTGGATCAATATCAAGATGCCGCCCCAGATTGGCCATGACAAACAGCAGATCGCCAAACTCCTCCTCCACCTCGGATTGGGTCAGGGTGTCGCGTGCCTGGGCCAATTCGTGGGCCTCCTCGGTGATCTTGTCCAGCACCTGATCCACCTGCGGCCAGTCAAACCCGACACGCGCGGCCCGCTTTTGCAACTTGAACGCCCGCAACAGCGCAGGCAGGCCAATGGCCACACCGTCCAGCACGCCGTTTTGCGCCTGTCCGGCGCGTTCCGCCGCCTTGATCCGTTCCCAATCGGCGGTTTGTTGCGCGGCGGATTTGTCGCGGCTTTCATCGCCAAACACATGCGGATGCCGCGCCACCATCTTGTCCGATATGCGCCGGGTGATGCTGGCAAAGTCGAAATGCCCCGCTTCCTGCGCGATCTGGGCATGATAAACGACCTGCAGCAGCAAATCGCCAAGTTCCCCCTCCAGATCCGGCCAGTCCTGCCGCGTGATCGCGTCTGCCACCTCATAGGCTTCCTCGATCGTGTAGGGGGCGATGCTGGCGAAATCCTGCTCGATATCCCATGGACAGCCTGTATCCGGGTCACGCAGCCGCCGCATGATCTGCAAAAGCCGGGGAAGGCCACCATCGGGATCATTTATCAAGGCGTCATCGGTCATTGCGGCGGCTCCGGTTTTCAGGTTTGGTGGCAGCGTGACCGCAACAGCCCAAGGAGTCCAGAGATGGCCGTGATCAACCGTATTGCCGGATATGCCGAAGACATGGCCGGTTGGCGGCGCCATTTGCACCAGCATCCCGAACTTGGGTTCGACTGCATTAATACGGCCGCATATGTTGTTGAAAAGCTGAAAGAGTTTGGCATTACCCAGATCCATGAAGGCATTGCCAAAACCGGCATCGTCGCCATCATCGACGGTCAGGGGGATGATCTGGACAAGGCCCCCGTGATCGGATTGCGCGCCGATATGGACGCGCTGCCGATTGCCGAGGCAACGGGCGTGGATTATGCATCCACTACACCCGGCGTGATGCATGCCTGCGGCCATGACGGCCATACCACGATGCTGTTGGGGGCTGCCCGCTATCTGGCCGAGACGCGGAATTTTGCGGGCCGCGTTGCGCTGATTTTCCAGCCCGCCGAGGAAAATGGCGGCGGCGGTGGCGTGATGGTGGAGGAAGGGATCATGGACCGTTTCGGCATCACCGAGGTCTATGCCCTGCATAACGCACCCGGATTCCCGGAAGGGGCATTTTACACCACACCCGGTCCGATCATGGCTGCCGTTGATTCGTTTCATATCAATATCAATGGGTTGGGCGGCCATGGTGCCATGCCACATGAAACACGCGACCCTGTTGTCGCGGCCGTTGGTATCGTGCAGGCGATCCAGACCATCAGCAGCCGCAATCATTACGCATTGGATGATCTGGTGATCTCGGTCACCCAGATCCACACGGGCAGCGCCGAGAATATCGTGCCCGAAACCGCCTATGTCGGTGGCACGGTGCGCAGTTTTGATATTGCCGTGCAGGCTATGGTGATGGACCGGATGAAGGCCATCGTGGCCGGGCAGGCGGCAGCCTACGGGGTTGAGGCAGAGCTGACCTATGAGGTGTGGTATCCCGCCACGGTCAATGACCCTGCGCGCGCGGCCTTTGCCGCCGCGGTCGCGCAAGAGGTTGTGGGTAAGGACAAGGTCACGCCCGAAGCAGGCCGCGAAATGGGGGCCGAGGATTTTTCCTATATGTTACAAGCGCGTCCGGGGGCCTATCTGTTTCTGGGACAGGGCAACAGCGCGGGATTGCATCAGGCGGGATATGATTTCAACGATGCGATTGCGCCGGTTGGGGCGTCTTTCTTTGCCCGGCTGGTTGAGCGTGCGGCACCGTTGGCAAGCTAGGCCGCTCATCCGCCCTGACGGGCGTTTTCGTTCTGTCGTCATAAGACCGCTGCCATGAAGGAGGGCCGCAATGGCACTGGAAGATGCAAAAAAACAGGTAGATCAGGCATTTACACGCGAAAGCTTGCGTGGATTTAGTTTTGAGAATGCCTTTGGCGGGGCCACGTCATTCCTGCGCCGCCGCTACACCAAGGATCTGACAGGGGTTGATCTGGCCATTACCGGCGTGCCCTTTGATCAGGCGGTCACGCATCGTCCCGGCACCCGCTTTGGCCCCCGCGCCATCCGCGAGGCAAGCTGCCTGCAACCCTATGATCCGCCCTATGGCTGGGGCTATGACCCGCTGGCGCAGCTCGATATTGTCGATTACGGCGATCTGGCCTTTGATTATGCGCGCATTCAGGATTTCCCCGAAACGCTGCGCCAGCATATCCGCACCATTCTGGCCGCTGGTCCCGGCACGGTGATGCTGGGCGGTGATCACTATTGCACGCTGCCCGCTTTGCAGGCCTATGCCGAGACATTCGGACCGATGTCGGTGATCCAGTTTGATGCCCATTCCGACCTGTGGGCCGATGATGACATGACCCGCATCGATCATGGCACCATGATGTATAAGGCGGTGAAATCCGGTGTGGTTGATCCTGCCCGCTCGATCCAGATCGGGATTCGCACCGAATGCGATGACTATCTGGGGATGGAGTATATCGACGCGCGCCGTGTGCATGAGGACGGCCCCGCCGCCGTGGTGCGCCGTGTGCGCGAGGTTGTGGGCGATCATCCGGTCTATATCACCTTTGACATCGACGCGCTGGACCCGGCCTTTGCCCCCGGCACCGGCACGCCTGTCTGGGGGGGGCTGCATAGCTGGCAGGCCGCGGCCATCCTGCGGGATCTTGCGGGGATCAATCTGATGGGCGGTGATGTGGTGGAAGTCTCGCCCCCCTATGACACAACCGGCGCCACCGCGATTGCAGGGGCGCATGTCGCGATGGAACTGATCGCCCTGTGGGGCTGGACGCGCCGTCGCTGAGTATTTGGGGAACAATGAAGCGGAGGGTGCAATGAAACTGGTCTCTTTGGTCCTTTTGGCCGTTCTGGGCTTTGGTCTGTGGGTGCGCCTTGCGCCATCTGATCCTGCGCGCTGGCATGTCTCGGTGGGCGATGCGGGCAATCGGGACTTTGCCGGGGCGGCCATCCGCACGGTCGAGGCGGCACCGGGCGATATGGCGCGGCTTGACCGGATCATTCGGGCCACGCCGCGCACCAGCGTGCTGGCAGGCAGCCCTGAAGAAGGCATGATCACCTATATCACCAGATCACGCCTTTGGGGGTTTCCCGATTACACCACGATCGAGGCGCGACCGGGCGCGATTGTCATACATGGGCGGTTGCGTTTCGGCTCTTCCGATATGGGGGTGAACCGGGCGCGGGTGACCGATTGGACCGATGCTTTGGCATCAGGGCAAGGGCAGGCTTGACCCCCCGCAGGCTTTGCGCAAGAGAAGCGGGATGATTTCAGCGGATAAACTTGAACAGATTGCCCAGCGTTTCCAGTTTCTGGAGGCGAAGATGACCCAAGGCGGCGGTGATCTGGCTGCTTTGGGCCGCGAATATGCCGAGTTGCGCCCTGTTTTGGCGCAGATTGATGCCTGGCGCAGCTTGCGCCGCGATCTGGATGAGGCCGAGGCGATGCTGGCCGATCCCGAAATGCGCGCCTTGGCCGAGGAGGAGCTGCCGCTGTTGCGCGCCCGCCTGCCAGAGGTGGAGAAAGCCTTGCAACTGGCGCTGCTGCCGCGCGATGCCGCCGATGCCCGCCCTGCCATGATCGAGATCCGCCCCGGCACCGGCGGGGATGAGGCGGCGTTATTCGCGGCGGACCTGCTGCGCATGTATCAGCGCCACGCGGAGGCGCGCGGCTGGTCCTTCCAGATCATCGAATTGCAGGAGACCGAGCTGGGCGGTATCCGCGAGGTGGTGGCGCGCATTGCAGGCGAGGGGGTGTTTGCCCGGCTCAAGTTCGAAAGCGGCGTGCACCGTGTCCAGCGGGTGCCGACAACGGAAAGCGGGGGGCGCATCCATACATCGGCGGCGACAGTGGCCGTGCTGCCCGAGGCGGAGGAGGTCGATGTCAGCATTGACCCCAATGATATCCGGATCGATACGATGCGGTCATCCGGCGCGGGCGGCCAGCATGTGAATACCACCGATTCGGCGGTGCGGATCACCCATATCCCCACCGGCATCGTTGTTACCAGTTCCGAGAAGTCCCAGCATCGCAACCGCGAGATCGCGATGGGCGTGCTGCGTGCAAGGCTGTTTGACCAGCAGCGTCAGCAACGCGACAGCGCGCGCGCCGCCACCCGCAAAAGCCAGGTGGGCAGCGGCGACCGGTCGGAACGTATCCGCACCTATAATTTCCCCCAAGGCCGCATGACCGATCACCGCATCAACCTGACGTTGTACCGTCTGGATCAGATCATGCAGGGCGATCTGGATGAGGTGATTGACGCGCTGATCGCTGAACATCAGGCCGGACTGCTGGCCGAGATGCAGGGATGAGCCGCAGCATCGATCAGGCGCTACGGCAGGCCACGCAACATTTGTCCAAGAACGGGATTGCCGATGCCGCAACCGATGCGCGCCACCTTTTGGCCCATGCGCTTGGGGTCGGGCGCGACCGGCTGATCCTGATGGGGCCGCAGCGCATGCCCCCCGATGCCGCAGCCCTTTTTGAGCAGGCGCTTGCGCGGCGCATCGCGCGCGAACCTGTGTCGCGGATCATCGGCAGGCGGATGTTCTGGGGGCGCGATTTTGTCATCTCGCCCGATGTGCTGGACCCGCGCGCCGATACCGAAACGCTGATCGCCACTGCGCTTGACGGGCCTCAGCCTGCGCGCCTGCTGGATCTGGGTACCGGAAGCGGTGCCATCGCCTTGACGCTGCTGGCGCAATGGCCTGCTGCCAGGGGGGTTGCCACAGATATCAGCCCTGCGGCTTTGGCCGTGGCCGCGCAAAACGCCACGGCGCTTGGGGTGATGGACCGGCTGGAGCTGACGCTGTCGGACTGGTTTGACGCGTTGCCGCATAGCGCGGCCAGCCATGGCTTTGACCTGATCGTCAGCAATCCGCCCTATATCAGCCAGTCCGAGATGGCTCAGCTTGCCCCGGAGGTTAGCCTGTATGATCCCGCATTGGCCCTCAGCCCCGGCGGTGACGGCTTGACGCCTTACCGGATCATCGCGGCGCAGGCGGCGCGCTATGTGTCGCCACGGGGGCGGGTGATCGTCGAAATCGGCTGGACACAAGGACCCGCCGTCATGGCGATTTTTGCATCAGCGGGTTGGCAAAACCTGCAACTGATCCCGGATCTTGAGGGGCGAGACCGTGTCATTCTGGCGCAGAGCCTTGCCGATCCGGCTGAAATGACACGAATTTAGGGAATATTCCGGCCGATGCGGCGCTTTCCTCTTGTCTTGCACGCGCCGGCATGTTTACTCAGGGATGTCGAGATGAAGGATGCCGTTGCGCTGTCCCTTTCGACGCCAAGCCCAAAAACGTCGTCAATCCGGTAAGAAATACAGAGCGCAAGAGGCGTGAAACGGATTGCACGAAGCCAGAAGACGAAGGCTGGACTGCTACATATGAGATCATCCAAATCCAGGTCGCGCAAGTCGGGCCGCCCAAATACACCTAACCGCAGTGTCGGGAACATTATCAACAGGGTTTTTGACAGCTCTGGCCCCGAAGGCAAGGTACGCGGCACACCGCAACAGATCATCGACAAATACAACCAGCTGGCCCGTGATGCCCAGTTGGGCAATGATCGCGTGGCGATGGAAAATTTCCAGCAACATGCCGAACATTACCTGCGCATGCTGGCCGAAGCCCAACGCGAGACGGATCAGCGCCGCGAACAGCAAGAGCGCGAGAATCGCGAACGTCAGGCCGAGCGTGATCAAGCGCAGGGCAACCGCGACCAATCACGTGATCAATCCCGTGACCAGTCGCGCGATCAGGGCCAAAACCGCGACAACGGGCGCGACCAGCCGCGTGATCAGGGCA
>JBLRWJ010000138.1:0-7436 GCA_047921315.1 Rhodobacterales bacterium
CCACACAGGCGCGAAAACGCCGTAAATACAGGCATTTGATATAAAGCGGGGCAGAAATGCCCTGCTTTGCTGTTTGCATGCGCTGCGCGAACCTATATCCTGCGGTGTAACAGGCGCGTAACACCCACAGGATAGCAGGCATGGCACGACCCGTCGTCGGCATTATCGGCAACCACCATCTGATCAACGACCAGTATCCCGCGCATGCGGGCGGGGCGATGAACTCTGAGGCTGTGGCCTGTGTTGCCCAATGTATGCCGCTGCTGATCCCTGCCGATCCGCGCTTTGTGACGGTCGCGGAATTGCTGGAAACATGTGACGGTTTCCTGCTGACGGGCGGGCGGCCCAATGTGCATCCCAACGAATATGGCGAGGATGCGACCGAGGCGCATGGCGCCTTTGACCGCGCCCGCGATGCGATTGCCCTGCCGCTGGTGCGCGCCTGTGTGGAACGCGGCCAGCCCTTTTTGGGCATCTGCCGTGGCTTTCAGGAGGTGAATGTCGCAATGGGTGGCAGCCTGCACCCCGAAATCCGCGATATTCCCGGCCGGATGAACCACCGCATGCCCCCCGATGGCACGTTGGAGGAAAAATTTGCCCTGCGCCACAAGGTGACATTCAGCGATGGCGGCGTGTTCCACCGTCTGATGGGCGCACCCGAGGTGATGACCAATACGCTGCATGGGCAGGGTATCTGCCGTGCGGGCGCACGGATCGTGATTGATGGTCTGGCCCCCGATGGCACGCCCGAGGCGATTTATGTCAAGGATGCGCCCGGCTTTACCCTGTCAGTGCAATGGCATCCTGAATGGGACGCGGCCAATGATCCGGTCTCGCGCCCGCTGTTCACGGCCTTTGGTGACGCGGTGCGCGCATGGGCGGCACGCGGCGCGCAGGTGCTGAAATCCGCCTGATCCGGCGCTGTCTTTGCGCCAGCGCAAGGTGATATGGCCTTTGGCGTGATAGTTTTTGGCTTTGCCATAGCAAGAGGTGCAACCATGATCGTTTTGATTGCCTATGCCACGACCGAGGGGCAAACCCGCAAGATCGCGCGCTTTTGTGCGGACCGCCTGATCGCGCAGGGCCATAGCGTGGAATTGCTGCCGCTGGTCGATATGGCCGATGATGACTTGGTCGATATGTCCCGTTTTGATGCCGCGATATTGGCGGGCTCCGTCCATGGCGGGCGCTTGCAGCCGCAGCTTGCGCGTTTTGCCGCGCGCCATGCAGGCCCATTGCAGGCGCGCCCTTCGCTGTTTGTGATAGTGTCCTTGGCGGCAGCGGGCAATGATCCCGACGAACATGCCGATCTTGCACGCAACGCCGCAGAATTCGCAGAAAACACCGGTTGGACACCGGCAGAGGTGGTGCAAGTGGCGGGGGCCTTCCGTTTCACGCAATATGATTTCTTCAAAGGTCTGGCGATGCGCTGGATTGCCCATAGCAAGGGCGAGAGCGTCACGCCGCATACCGATAAGGAATATACCGACTGGGATGCGCTGGCCGCCTTGATGCAGCGGTGGCCGGAGACGAAAAACCCCGCCACGGCGTGACGGGGTCAATCATGGATCAGACCGCGCGCAAGGCGCTGATCAGGTCAGCAGCGCGAACTGGTCGATCAGGGGCAGGCTGCGCGCGCGGGTGCCTGTCAGATCAAACAGCGCATTGGCCAGCGCGGGCATCGCGGGCGGCGTGCCGGGCTCGCCCACACCGGACATATGGCGGTTGGTCTCAAGGATCCGCGTCTCGATCAGCGGGGTGTTATGCAGGCGCAGCCCGTCATAATCAGGGAAATTGCCCTGCTCCACAGCACCCTGCGCAAAGGTGATCTGGCCAAAGACAGCGGCAGAGAGGCCAAAGATCATGCCCCCTTCAAGCTGCGCACGGATATTGCCGGGATCAAGCGCCAGCCCCACATCGGCGGCAATCCATGCGCGGTTGATGCGGATGGTGCCGCCATCGTCGATCACCTCGACCACTTGCGCCACCGGACAGCCGAAGCTGTAGGTAAAGCCCACGCCGCGCCCGATGCCATCAGGTGTCTCGCCCGTCCAGCCCGACATCTCGCGCACCGCCGCAAGCGTGCCCGCTGATGGCGCATGTTCGCCCTGCATCATCGACAGGCGGAATTCCAGCGGATCAGCTCCGGCGGCATGGGCCAGCTCATCAATGAACGTGTCATGGAAGAACCCGTTGAAGGAATTGCCCACCGCGCGCCAGAACCCCACGGGGATGTCCATTTCCGCCAGATAGCCACGGATGCGGTAATTCGGGATGGCATAGGGCTGATCGAATGCGCCCTCCACATGGCCCTTGTCAGGGCCGGGCGGGGCCATGCCCGCCAGCCGCTGCCCCGCCTGACGCGTGGTCGATTGCGCCGCGATCTGCCCGTCCAGCAGCACGGCGCGCCCGTCCTTGACCGCGCCACGAAAGCGCGCGATGGCGCCGGGACGGTAGAAATCATGGCGCATGTCTTCCTCGCGTGACCATGTCAGTTGTACGGGCGTGCCGGGCAAGGCGGCGGCAAGGCGGGCGGCATAGACCGCATAATCGCTCTCGCCGCGCCGCCCGAAGCCGCCCCCCATCAGCGTGGTGTGCACGGTGACCCGATCGGCAGGCAGGCCCACCGCATCGGCGCATTTGCCTTGGATGATGACAGGCGCCTGATTGCCGCACCAGACCTCCAGCCCCGCGGCTGTCATATGGGCGGTGGCGTTCATCGGCTCCATCGTGGCATGGGCCAGATAGGGCAGGCGGTATTCCGCGGTGACCTCGGTCGCCCCCTGCGGGAGCTCCTCGGGTTTGCCATCGTTGCGCATGGTCGAATTGGCGCGCCCGTCAAAGGCGGCGGCGATCACGGCAAAAGCGTCATCGGTTGTGGCGGGGTTGGTGGCGGGTGCCCAGTCCACCGCGACCGCCTCGGCGGCCTGCATGGCGATCCAGGTGTTATTGGCCACAACCGCGATCCCGTCACCCAGATCGACAACACGCTCCACCCCTGCCATGGCCAGCGCGGGGGCCGGATCAAAGCGGCGCATCCCTGCGCCAAGTGCCGGATTGCGGCGCAGGGCGGCAAAGCGCATCCCCTCCAGCCGCACATCGATCCCGAACGTGGCGGTGCCTGTCACCTTGGCGGGAATATCCAGCCGTGGCATGGATTTGCCCAAGTATTTCCATTCCGATTGCGGACGCAGGATGACATTCTGCGGCGGCGTGATCTCTGCGGCGGCGCTGGCCAGATCACTATAGGACAGGCGCGTGCCATCAGGGGCGATGACATGGCCCGCCTCGGTCACCAGATCGCGGCGCGCGACACCAAGCCTTTGCGCCGCCGCTTCCTTCAGTGTTTCGCGGGCGGTGGCCCCGGCCAGCCGCATCTTGTCGAACGCATCCACGGTCGAGGTAGAGCCGCCCGTGACCTGCAGCGACATCATCTTGGGCAGAACGGCCAGCGTTTGCTTCAGGCTGTGCTGCATATTTGTCAGGGCGTAATCCTTGAACGGCATCCCCGCGCCCATCAAGGCCCCGTTGTAATAGGCTTGCGCGGGGGGGCCATGCAGCGTGGTTATATCCTCCCACGCGACATCCAGCTCTTCGGCCACGAGGGCGGCAAGGGTGGAATGGATGCCCTGTCCCATCTCGGCACGCGGCGTGATGATGGTGACACCACCGGCGTTGATCAGCACATAGGGGTTGAGCGTTGCCCCCAGATCCGGGCTGAGCGGGTTCGGCGGCGTCTGGCGCGCCTTGACCACGCCAAAGGCCACACCGCCCAGAATGGCGACAGATCCGACAAGAAACGTCCGGCGGGCGATTTTACCGATGCTGGCCATGGCTTACGCCTCCTTCAGGGTGCGGGCGGCGTCATGGATCGCGGCGCGGATGCGGGGATAGGTGCCGCAACGGCAAAGATTGCCCTGCATCGCATCGTCGATATCGCCGTCCGTGGGCGCGGGGGTCTCGGCCAGCAGGCTCGCGGCTTGCATGATCTGGCCGGACTGGCAATAGCCGCATTGCGCCACCTGATGCGTGACCCATGCCTGTTGCAGCGCATGCATCGCATCCGGCCTGCCCAAGCCCTCGATCGTGGTGACATCGCCCCAGACATCGCCCAGCGTCACCTGACATGACCGCACGGCTTGCCCGTCAATCTGCACGGTGCAGGCCCCGCAAGCGGCCACGCCGCAGCCGAATTTCGTGCCGGTCAACCCGATCTCGTCGCGCAACACCCATAGCAGCGGCACTTCGGGTGGGAGATCGACTGAAAGGGCGGTTCCGTTAACTGTCAGGCTGGTCGACATGGGCGTATACTCCGGCGTGAATCTGGTTTCTGACAAAATGGTCGATTATTGTCATTATGTCAATCTGACAAATTGACGAATTAGACATATTCTGTCACAGAACCTGCATGTCCGAGAATAAACCCTTTAAAAACAGCTCCGAGCCTGCGGCAGACCCGCGCCGCAAGGCCATCCTGAAAGCCGCGTTCGAGGCTTTCTCGACCTATGGATACCGTCGCACCTCGATGGAGGATATAGCGCGCGCCTCCGGCATGTCCCGTGCCGCGCTCTATCTGCATTACCGCAACAAGGAAGACATCTTCCGCTCGTTGGCGCAATTCTATTATGACGATGCGGTCGCGCAGGTCAGGGCGGTACTGGCCCGCGATCTGCCCTTGCAGGAGGCGCTGTCGCAGGCGTTCGAGGCGCAGACCGGGCAGATTTTCGAGGCGCTGCTGTCCTCTCCGCATGGCGACGAACTGCTGGATACCAAATATGCCTCCAGCGCCGATATCGCGCAGGCGGGCGCGGCGCGGCTGGTGGCGGTCTATGCCGGATGGCTGGACCAGCAGGCCAGTACGGGCCGCGCCACGCTGGCTGTTGCGGGGGGCGATGCCACGGCACTGGCCGCCACGATGATGGCCGCATTGCACGGGCTCAAGACCCCGATGCCCGCGCCGGCCGCCTACCGCGCCGCTGCCGCGCTTCTGGCCGCTGTTTTCGCCCGCGCCTTGACACCTGCCTGAGCGGCCCGCTTCTTCTTGCCTTAAATATCCAAAAAACCACAGCCCCTTCGCCAGCGGCGTCAGAGATCGGTCCGCAGGTGCCAAAGCTCGGGGAACAGTTCCACCTCCAGCATCCGCTTGAGATAGGACACCCCGCCGGTGCCGCCGGTGCCGCGTTTGAAGCCGATCACCCGCTCCACCGTGGTGACATGGTTGAACCGCCAGCGGCGGAAGTAATCCTCGAAATCCATCAGCTTTTCCGCCAGTTCGTAAAGCTCCCAATGCGTCTGCGGCGCGCGGTAGACGGTGATCCACGCCTCTTTCACCGCATCCGAGGGCGTGTAGCTTTGCCCCACATCGCGGCACAGCACCGCATCGGGCAACGGCACTGTTTGTGACAGCAGGCGCAGCGCCACATCGTAGAGCGAGGGTTGCGCCAGTTCGTCCTCCAGCAGGGCCGTGATCTCGGGGCGGTGGGCATGCGGGCGCAGCATGGCGCGGTTGCGGTTGCCCAGCATGAATTCGATCTGGCGGTACTGGTGCGACTGGAACCCCGAGGACTGCCCCAGCGCATCGCGAAAGGCGGTGTAATCGCTGGGCGTCATGGTGCGCAGCACGTCCCATGCGTTGTTGAGTTGCTCGAAAATGCGCGCCACGCGGGCCAGCATCTTGAAGGCGGGGCGCAACTGGCCCTCGGACAGGGCCTGACGCGCGGCACTGATTTCATGGATGGCCAGCCGCATCCACAATTCCGAGGTCTGGTGCTGGATGATGAACAGCATTTCGTCATGGGTGTCTGTCCATGTCTTTTGCGCGTTCAGGATCAGGTCCAGCGACAGGTAGTCGCCATAGGACATGCGCCCGTCAAACGACATCTGCGCGCCCTCAACGGCGGGATCATAGGGGGATTTGGTCATGGTGGCCTCATGTGGCGGCGGCGCGGTGTCCGGCCCTCAGCGTGGCGGGGGGCGACAGGGCGCGCAATGGATATTTAAGGCAAGAAGAAGCACAGGGCCGGATGCTTCAGCCATTCAGCGCCGCGCAATTGGCCAGTCGCCGCCACAGCGCGGCCCAGCCGGCGGGGCGGCATAGCGGCAGGGATAGGGTGGCGGGGCAGGGCGGCATCTGTTGGTCCCCGATCAGGTGACGCGGGCGCGGGTTTTATAGGCGGGCGTATCCCAGAGGCGATTGGTCATCACATCGGCGATGATGTTTATGGCGCGGTCGACATCGGCCGCGTCGATGAAGAGCGGGGTGAAGCCAAAGCGCATGATGTCAGGGGCGCGGAAATCACCGATCACGCCGCGCGCGATCAGGGCCTGTATCGCGGCATAGCCATCGGCAAAGCGGAACGAGACCTGACTGCCGCGTTGCTGCGCATCACGCGGGCTGGCGAGGGTAAGCATGGGGCAGGTGGCCTCGACGCCCGCAAGGAAGCGGTCGCTCAGCGCGATGGAGGCAGTACGGATGTCCTGCATCGTGGTCATGTCCCAGATGTCCAGCGCCGCTTCCAGCGCCGCCAGGGCCAGCACCGGCGGGGTGCCGACGCGCATCCGTTCAATCCCGGCGCCGGGGCGGTAGGATGTGTCGAATGCAAAGGGCGCTGCGTGGCCCAGCCAGCCGGACAGGGCCGGGCGCGCGGTATCGGCATGGCGCGGCGCGACATAGATGAAGGCGGGCGCGCCGGGGCCGCCATTGATGTATTTATAGGTGCAGCCCACCGCGAAATCCGCGCCACATCCGGCCAGATCGACAGGCAGCGCCCCGGCGCTATGGGCCAGATCCCAGATGGTCAGCGCCCCTGCGGCATGGGCGCGTGCGGTCAGGTCTGCCATGTCGTGTTTGCGGCCTGTGCGGTAATCCACCTCGGTCAGCAGGGTCACGGCGATCTCATCGGTGATATTTGCCGCCACATCTTCGGGGGCCACAATGCGCAATTCGTGCCCGCGCCCCAGCGAGGCGATCAGCCCTTCGGCCATATAGAGATCGGAGGGGAAATTGCCGCTATCGGACAGGATCACGCGCCTGTCGGGGCGCATCTCCAGCGCGGAGGCGAGCGCCTGATAGACCTTGACCGACAGCGTATCGCCCATCACGACATGGCCCGGCTCTGCGCCGATCAGCTGTGCGATTCGGTCGCCGACGCGGCTGGGCTGATCCATCCATCCGGCCTTGTTCCAGCCGGTGATCAGCATCTCGCCCCATTCATCCGTGATCACATCCGCCACCCGCCGGGCCGCCGCGCGGGGCAAGGGGCCAAGCGAGTTGCCGTCCAGATAGATCATGCCCTCGGGCAGATGGAACATGGCCTTGGTGGCGGCAAAATCTGTCATCGCGGTCTCCGGTATATATTTTAGGCCTAAAGCATTTTCGTCCCGATACCGTGCCATGCCCCTATTTGTCTAGAAAAAAACGGGCAGGGCTGTCCTAG
>JBLRWJ010000139.1:0-7402 GCA_047921315.1 Rhodobacterales bacterium
TGCGCGGTTGCTGCCACATCACCAGCGCCACCGTGATCAACAGGATCAGCACAACGCCGGCCACAAATACCAGCAGCGCCGCCAGCATCGGTGTTGCTTGCGCCAGCCCCGGCGCCACAGAGGCCAGCATCCCTGCCACCGCGTCAGGCATTTGCCCCTGCCAGACGACAGATCCCAATGTCGATGCCAACCAGACCAGGCTGACCGCTGCGGCGATGCGCATGGCGGCTGATGTCCGGCGCATCCGCAAACTGCGGCGCAGCGCCTCTCGCTGCCGCCCGATATCTTGCTGCATGGCCATCAGCGCAGGTACAACCAGCAATACCAGCACCATGCCAAATCCCAGCCCATAGACCAGCGTGATCACCGTCGGCTTGAGAAATTGCGCCTGCGACGATGTCTCGTAGAGCAGAGGAGCAAGCCCCAGAACAGTCGTGAGCGTCGTCAGCATCACAGCGCGCAAACGGTCCGCCGCGCCATCAATAATCGCGGGGATCAAGCCACGGTCCTTGGCGCGCCCGTCGATTGTTGTGACCAACACGATGGAATCGTTGATGATAATCCCCGTCATCCCCAACAGCCCCACCACGGTAAACATCGACATCGGCACATCCCACAGCGCATGGCCCCAGATCGTGCCCACCAGCCCAAAGGGAATCACCGCCATCACCACGACAGGCCGCGTCCAGCTGGCAAAAATCCACGCCAGCACGATGTAAATGCCGATCAGACACAGGATCAGACCGCTGCGGGCATCAGACAGGAAATCGCTTTCCTGTTCGGACAGCCCCGCAAGGCGGTATTCCAACTGCAACTCCGATGCGATCTGCGGCAGAATCTCGGTCTGCAAGGCCAGCATCACCTCGCTGGCGCGGGCCGGATCATCCTCGGATATATCGCCCGTCACCGTGATCACCCGCAGGCCGTTCTCGCGCCGCACGGTCGAAAATCCGGCCCGCGCCTCGACGCTGACAATATCGGCCAGCGGCACATAGGCCCCGGACGGGGCGCGCAGCTGCATCCGCTCCATGAAATCTGCTGTCAATTCGCTCTGCGGCAACTCAACACGGATCGCCGCGCTGCGTGGTCCGTCAGGATAGGTCGCAGCCTCGATCCCGTTCAGCCGATGGCGCAACACGCGGCTCAGATCATCGATGGAAAAGCCCAGCGCTTGCCCCTGCGGCGTCAGGTCCAGAATCAGCTCTTCCTTGTCATAAGACAGCGTATCTTCCACCGCCGAGACTTCGGGGAAGGGGGCAAGCGCGGTTTTCAACGCCTCGCTGGCCGCTTTCAGCCCCTCGGCCGTGGCCCCGAAGAATTGCACATTCAGCGCCTCGCCCGCCGGGCCGGACCGCCAGCCGCGAAAGCTGACCGTTTCGGCCAGCGGATGCATCTGCACCGCATCCTGCAAATCGGCCACAAAGGCAAAAGAGGAATAGGGCCGCAGATCGGGGTCGATCATCTCGATCGAGATGCCGCCCAGCAGATCGGCCTCTGTATCCTCGGTGCCGGGAAGCGAGCGGCCCGAATTGCCGCCGATCTCGGCGATCACATAGGCGATGGGGTTGCGCCCATGCTCGGCCTCATACCGGGCGGCAACCTCATTGGTGGCGCGCTGCATTTCTTGCATCATCTGGATGGTATCGGCGCGGCTGGCCCCCGGCAGCATCGCAAAATTGCCCGTCACACTGCCCTGTTCGGGCGAGTTGAAAAACCGCCACGGCACATCGCCGCGCACCAATGATCCCACCTGCGTGGCCAGCAGCAGGATCACCCCCGCCAGCACCGGATAGCGCGCCCAGATCACCCAAGCCATCAAGGGCCGGAAGCCACGGTCGCGGACCCAGTCAAAACCGCGGTTCACATAGCGGCTGGGCAGGTCATACCAATGCAGTTTCACCGAATGCGCCAGCGCATGTGCCATGTGATTGGGCAGGATCAGAAAACACTCCACCAGTGATGCCGCCAGCACCGCAATCACGGTCAGCGGTATATCCGCGATCAGGCCCCCCATCCGCCCGCCAATCACCACAAGGCCGAAAAACGCGATCACCGTGGTCAGCATCGCGGCAAAGACCGGCATCGCCATGCGGCGCGCGGCATTCTCGGCGGCCACGACAGGCGGCTCCCCCAGACGGTGGCGCGCATCGGCATGTTCGCCCACCACGATGGCATCATCCACCACCAGACCCAACGTAATGATCAGCCCGAACAGGCTGATCATGTTCAGCGTCAGCCCGAAGGCATACATCAGCGCAATCGCCGCCAGCATCGCCACCGGAATGCCCGCCGCCACCCAGAACGCGGTGCGCGCGTTCAGGAACAAGAACAGCATCGCCACCACCAGCGCCAGCCCGGTCAGGCCGTTGCTGATCAGCAGATCCAGCCGCCCGGTGATCTGTTCGGCCCGCGTGCGGATCAGATCTACCGTCACACCTGCGGGCAGGGTCGCCTGCAAACTGGCCGCTGCCTCTGCAACCTGCCGCTGGGCGCGGATCGCATCACCGCTGGCGGATCGGTCCACCCGCACCGACATGGCCGGATTGTCACCGACAAAATACCCCCGGTCCCGGTCAACGCCCAGCCGCTCGACCCGCGCGACATCGCCCACCCGCAGAACAGACCCGTCCGGCGACAGGCGCAGCACGATCTGCGCGATCTGGTCGGGGCTGGTGCGGCCCGTTCCGGTGCGCACACGCGCATTCGCGCCCGTCACATCCCCCGCCGGGTCCGCCGTCACCTCGGCGCGGATCGCATCGGCAATCTCGGACAGGGTGATGTCATGTGCCATCAGATTGACCGATGCGACCTCGATCAGCGTTTGCGGCGCCGCGACACCGCGCACGGTGGTGCGCGTGATGCCTTGCGCAAACAGCCGCACCACCAGTTCATCGGCAAAGCGCGCCAACTGGTCCACCCCGACAGGTCCGGTGATCACCACATCCGTCACCCTGTCGCGCCACAGCCCGCGTTGCACACGCGGCTCATCGGCCTCGGCGGGCAGCGTTGTCACCTGATCCACGGCGGATTGCACATCCTCGGCGGCGCGCCCCATGTCCCAGCCCGGTTCAAACTCCAACCGGATCGAGGCGCGCCCCTCCCGGCTGGACGCGGATGAGGAGGCAACCCCCTCCACCGCCAGCAGCGCAGGCTCCATCGCCTGCACAATGGCAAAATCCACATCCTCGGCCCCGGCCCCCTGCCAACTGACAGACACCGTAACATTGTCGATCACCACATCAGGGAAAAACTGCGCCCGCATATTCGGCGCGGCGTATAGACCGGCCACCACCATGACGACCAGCAACAGGTTCGCCACCGTGCGATGCCGGGTAAAATAGGACAGAAGACCGCCCGCCGCCTTTGGAATATCGCGCGCCATCCGCCCTAGCCCCCGATCCGCTGTTCCAGCCGCTGCACAACATCGGCGGGCACACGTTCGGCCTGCAACTGCGCCAGCAGGCGGGTGCGCATCTCGGCGGGCATCCGGTCATTGGCCTCGACAAAGGCCACCAGCCGTGCGCGGCGTTCCACCGTCAGCTCCAGCAGATCAACGGTCGCGCTGGCCTGTTCTTGCGCGCCCTCCTGTTCTTGCGCGCCATCCTGCCCCGCAACGGGTGGCCGCAGGGGGCGCACGCCAATGCCGGCCCCCAAGAGCGGCGAGCGTTCAACCACAACCTCGCGCCCGTCCAGACCCTCACCGCGCACCAGAATATCATTGCCTTGCCGCCGCACCAGCGTCACCGGCAGCACCTCCAGACGATCCCCCTCGCCCAGAACCAGCACCGTGCCGCTGCTATCCATCGACGATCCCGGCAGCCGCACAACCTGTTCCAGCGGCGGCTCATCCACCTCGACCGTGACAAAATCACCCGGTTTCAAGCCGGTGGCCTCGTCAATCGCGGCATAGACCAAGCGCCCGGATTGCCCCTCGGCCACCGCTGCGCTGTCGCGGCTTAACCGGCCCATCCGCTCCATATCCATGCCGAACAGATCCAGCCGCACCCGCAGCGGCAGATCACGCAACCGCCCCGCATCGTCCAGCAGCCGCATATATTGCAAGGTCGACACACGAAACGCCACGTCAAGCTGGTGCGGGTCAATCAACTGGCCCAGCTGTTCATTGGCTGAAACCAACCGCCCTTCCACCAGCGTGACACCGCTCAGCATGCCCGAAAAACGGGCGCGGATCACGGTATCCTCCAGCCGCCTTTGCGCCTCGGCCAAGGCGATCTTGGCCCGCGCCTGCGCCGTACTCGATTGCGCCAGCCGCGCCTCGGCCTGTGCCAGCGCCAGCCGCCGCGTCAAAATCGCCTGCCGCGCCGCACTCGCGGCCAGTTCGGCTGTCTCCACCGCCGCCTCTGATCCGACCCCGCGCGCGGCTATATCACGTTGGCGCAGGGCGGCACGTTCACGCAGGGCCGCCTGTTCCTCGGCGGCCAGCAATTCATCGCGCGCCAGTTCGATCGCGCGCGCCGCATCCCGCGTCTCGGCGATGGTATCGGTCACATCGGCCTGCGCCCGCGCCAGCGCTGCCTCGGCATCCGCCGGGTCAAGCCGCAGCAGCACCTGCCCTTGCGTGACGGTTCCGCCCTCCACAAATTCGGGCGCCAGTTCCAGCAGACTACCCCCGACAGCGGCGCGGATGTCCAGCGTCCGGCGGCTTTGCACCTGTCCAAACGCCGTCAGCACCGGGGCCACAGTATCAGGCTGCGCCGTGACCACATTGACGGAAAACAGCCGTTCGCGCGCCTGAGGCATGCGCGGATCGCGCGACAGGCGCTCTTGCACCGCCTCACGGATCGTCTGGGCCGCCATCACCAAAATGGCCAGCGTCAGCAGCGTCAGGAACAGGCCAGTCAGGCTTTGGCGCAAAAACCGCATTGTCTTTTTGATCCTTGATTGGCAGGGCCTACCCCGGCGCCAAAGCCTAGCGGCCCGGCGCGTTTTGCCAAACCACAAGCCCGTGACACAAGCTGTCGTTAGGGGATGATACGCGCGCCGCGCCTATTTCCGTCGTTGATGTTCATCAAGACGCGGAAAAATTTCAACAAAGTTGCAGGGCCGGTGCCGGTAATCCAGTTGGAACGCCAAAATCTCATCCCAGGCATCGCGGCAGGCACCGGGGCTACCGGGCAGCGCAAACAGATACGTGCCCCCCGCCACACCCGCTGTGGCGCGGCTTTGCACAGCGCTGGTGCCGATCTTCTGCATCGACACGATGGTAAAAACGGTGCCGAACGCGGTAATCTCTTTTTCATAGACATCGCGATGCGCCTCTACCGTCACATCGCGCCCCGTCAGACCTGTGCCGCCGGTCGAGATGATTACGTCGATTGCAGGATCAGCGATCCAATCGCGCAATTGTTGCGCAATACCGGCGCGTTCATCGCGGATAATTGCGCGTTTTGCCAAATGATGGCCAGCATCGGCCAAGCGCTGCACCAGCGTATCACCGGAACGGTCATCAGCGGCGCTGCGGGTATCTGACACCGTCAGCACCGCAATCCGCACCGGCATGAATGCCTTGCTGTCATCAATCCGCGACATCGTTCACCCTTTCTGCATCAGCGCCAGCCGCAGGGCCAGCGCCGTGAATATCCCCGCGCTGATCCAGCCCAGCACGCGACCTATCGCCAGATTGCCAGCCAACCGCCCCGCCGCCCCTGCGGCAAAAACGCCAACTGCGCCATTGATCACAAATCCGCCCAGTGACAGCACCGCACCATAGATCAGAAACTGCCCCGGCACCGCGCCGCGCGCGGGGTCTACGAATTGCGGCACAAAGGCCAGCACGAACAGGATCACCTTGGGATTGGTCAGATTGACCACCAACCCCTGATAGAATGCGCGCCATGCGGCTTGCGGGGCCACGCGGCGCGCAACCGCCGCCGATGCGGCAGGCGCACGCACCGCCTGCACCGCCAGAAACAGCAGATAGGCCACCCCGATCCAGCGGATCACGTCCAGCGCGCCGGGCATGGCCGCGATCAGCGCGCTCAGCCCCAGCCCCGCAACCCCTGCATGCACCAGCCCGCCCGCCGCGATTCCGCCGCTGGCCGCCACCGCCACACGCGGACCGGCGCGCAGGCCTTGGCCCATACAAAACATCATATCTGCCCCCGGCGTCAGATTCAGTGCCAGCGCGGCAGGCAGAAAGGCCAGCAAAACCCAAGGATCAACGATCACGCCTGCCCCCCGTCACGGCAAGACGCGCCTGCACCTCCAACAGATCGGCCCACGCCTCGCGCTTGGCCGCCGGATTGCGCAGCAGATATTCGGGATGCGTCATCGGCATAGCAGGCAGGCCCACCGCCTCGGCCCATGTGCCGCGCAAACGTGTGATCCCCTTGCGATGCAACAGCGCCTCACAGGCATGATTCCCCATCAGGATCAGCAGATCAGGCCGCACCAAGGCGACATGACGCTCCAGAAAGGGGCGCATCATGGCAATTTCAGCGGCATCGGGATCACGGTTTTGCGGGGGGCGCCACGGCAGCGCATTGGTGACATAGACCGCTTGGCCCGGATCATCCGCATCCCGCGCCAGCCCGATCGCCGCCAGCATCCGGTCCAGCAAATGGCCCGCCGCCCCGACAAAAGGCTTCCCTTCCAGATCCTCGTCGCGCCCCGGCGCGTCACCCACGATCATCACGCGCGCGCCCGGCTGGCCCGCCGCAAAAACAAAATTGCGCGCCCCGCGTTTCAGATCGCAATGGGCAAACCCCTCCATCGCGGCGCGCAATCCGGCCAGATCGGTGGCCTGCCCTGCCGCATGCTGCGCCTCGGCCACCGCATCGATTTGTGCAGGCGCGATGATCTGTGGCCGTGGCGGGGTGGCCTTGGCCTGTGATGTGGTCACCGAAGCCGCCACCTTGCGCAAGGAAACCGGCGCGGTATCCGGCAATTCATAGCGGTTGATCGGGCTGTCCTGAATGCACTCATCGGCCCCCAGCTCGATATGCCATTCCAAAAGCGCCCTTGCGCCGCGATGATCCAATGCCGATTCCATGCCGTGACATTACCGCGCCGCGATGCCATGCGAAAGCACTGGCAAAAGCGCCCGCAAAAGCACTGGCGCATCCTTGCCCCACAGGCGGCGGCTTTCTATAAGCAGCACAGCAACCAAGGAGTGCCGCATGAGCTTCGCCCAAAGACATCTGCTGGGGATCGAACCGCTGGCCCCGCATGAGATTACCGCGCTGCTGGATCTGGCCGACCAATATGTCGCCCTCAACCGCCGCGATGTGAAACATGGCGATGTGCTGGCGGGCCTGACCCAGATCAACATGTTTTTTGAGGCGTCAACCCGCACGCAGGCCAGCTTTGAGCTGGCAGGCAAACGGCTGGGCGCGGATGTGATGAACATGTCGATGCAGGCCTCCTCCATCAAGAAGGGCGA
>JBLRWJ010000140.1:0-7396 GCA_047921315.1 Rhodobacterales bacterium
TTCGGCAGGATCACTCGCGCAATTCGTCTGATCCAACACCCCAAAGCGCGGTCTTGGGGGCCCAGCCCCGGTAGCCGCCAGTCGAGAGCCGGCACCAGCTTTGCAAACAATTTTCCAGCCGTGCCACCACACCCAGTTCCAGCTTGGCTGTGGCCGGGGCGTCTTGGTCCGGGCGGCTGAGCAGGGGCAGCATGTCCTGATCCACAATCACGGTGCGCGTGCCCGACAGCAAGGAATAGTGAACCCACCCGCCAGCGCCGTCACGGTCACGCACGCGACGCCAATGACCATGCTCTGCGGTAATCTGAACCGGCATGTCGCGGCGCTTGAACACCCAGTCGATCCGGTGCGTCAGGGATGGTCCGCGCCGGACATTGACCTCGTTTGATTTGATCGAGACATAGCGCGGCAGCGGCAGATTGGTGACGCTGCCGCGTTCTGTCGCCTGCGCTGGTGACATCATGAGCGCGGCCAGTAAAATAAAAATACCCGCCATGGTGCTGCCTTTGGCCCGCACAGGCCGCGAATCCGCCCGATATGTCAGCTTTGTCATTGCTTATGCCTGCTTTCTATACGCTCTGATCCGGTTAAATCTGGAATGGGGTTCTTGTGCCCCGCCGGTTCATCCGCCACTCTGACATCAGGCAGATGATTTGGAAAGAAGGGGAGGGCCTGAATGCCAACTGCACGTTTGAGTGTTGTCGTGACGCGACGCTTGCCAGAAGCGGTCGAGACGCGGATGAAGGAATTGTTCAATGTGCAGCTGCGTGATGATGACACGCCGATGACGCGCGGCGAACTGGTGGATGCCATGGCGCAGGCCGATGTTCTTGTCCCGACCCTGACGGATGAGATCGACGCTGGTCTGATCGCGCAGGCCGGGCCGCAAATGCGCCTGATTGCCAATTACGGGGCCGGGGTCGATCATATCGATGTGGCCACAGCGCGCCAGCGCGGCATCCTTGTGTCCAACACGCCCGGTGTGCTGACCGATGATACCGCCGATATGACCATGGCGCTGATGCTGGCGGTCACGCGGCGGATCCCCGAAGGCTTGACGATCATGAATGAAAGCCGCTGGACCGGATGGTCACCCACCGCCCTGCTGGGCGGGCGCATCGGCGGGCGGCGTCTGGGCATTCTTGGCATGGGCCGCATCGGGCAGGCCGTGGCGCGGCGGGCGCGCGCCTTCGGGATGCAGATCCACTATCACAACCGCCGCCGCCTGCGCCCCGAGATCGAAGATGGTCTGGAGGCGACCTATTGGGAAAGTCTGGATCAGATGGTGGCGCGGATGGATGTGCTCAGCATCAACTGCCCGCATACGCCCTCGACCTTCCATCTGATGAATGCGCGCCGCCTCAAGCTGATGAAGCCCGATGCGGTGATCATCAACACCTCACGCGGTGAGGTGATTGACGAAAACGCCCTGACGCGGATGCTGGCAGCGGGTGCACTGGCCGGGGCCGGGCTGGATGTTTACGAACATGGCACCGATGTGAACCCGAACCTGCGTGACTTGGGCAATGTGGTGCTGCTGCCGCATATGGGATCGGCCACACGCGAAGGCCGCGCCGAGATGGGTGAAAAGGTGATTATCAATATCAAAACCTTCGCCGATGGGCACCGCCCGCCGGATCAGGTGGTGCCGGCGATGCTGTGACGCAGGGGGCAACCCTGCAAAACCGAAAGGATTGCACATGCGCCCTGTAAAGTCTCTTTTAGGCGGTCTTCTGGTTGCCGGCCTGCTTGCGCCGGTGGTGCCACTGGCCCAGCAACCTGCCGACACTGTCGCGCCTGAAGGGGCAGGCGCGGGGCGGGTGGCCACATCGCAGCGTGTGGCCGCATCCCAACAGGCCAAGGCCGCAGGGCGGGCTGTTGCGGCACAAGACTGGATGGTCGTCGCGGCCCATCCGCTGGCGGTGGAGGCGGGGGCCGATGTGCTGGCCGCAGGCGGCACAGCCGCCGATGCCATGGTGGCGGTGCAGGCCGTTCTGGGGCTGGTCGAGCCGCAATCATCCGGCCTTGGCGGCGGGGCCTTTCTGGTCTGGCATGATGGCGCTACAGGAGAGATCACCACATTGGACGGGCGCGAAACCGCCCCGCTGGCGGCAACGCCACGCCTGTTTCAGGACGATACGGGCGCGCCTTTGGGCTTTTTCGAAGCGGTCGTCGGTGGCCGCAGCGTTGGCACCCCCGGCACGCCCGCGCTGATGGCCGCGGCCCATGGCCGTTGGGGCAGGGCTGACTGGCCCGATCTGCTGGAGCCTGCAATCATATTGGCCGAACAAGGCTTTGCCGTCTCGCCCCGGCTGGCGATGCTGGTGGCCAATGACGCGGAACGCTTGGCCGTTGATCCGGCCACAGCGGCCTATTTCCTTCCCGACGGTGTGCCGCTGGCCGAAGGCGATTTGCTGCGCAACCCGGCCTATGCCGCGACATTGCGCCAGATGTCCGATCATGGTGAGGCGGGGTTTTATACCGGCCCCGTGGCAGGGGCGATCATCGAGGCGGTGCAAGGGGCGGATCACAATCCCGGCCTGCTGGGGCCGCTCGATCTGGCGATCTACCGCGTCAAGGAACGCGCCGCCATCTGCGCGCCCTATCGCGGGCACGAGGTTTGCGGGATGGGGCCGCCATCATCGGGGGCGGTGGCGCTTGGCCAGATTATGGGGATGCTGGACGGGGCCGATCTGGCCGCCCTCGGGCCTGCCAGCCCCGAAAGCTGGCGGCTGATCGGTGAGGCGAGCCGCCTTGCCTTTGCGGATCGCGGCCGCTACCTTGCCGATAGCGATTTTGTGCCGGTGCCGGTGCAGGGCCTGCTTGATCCGGCCTATCTGGCGCAGCGCGCGGCGCTGTTTTCGGGGGGTGGCGTGCTGGATCAGGCCACCGCCGGTGAGCCGGAGTTCGACCACACGCTGTTTCGGGCCGATGGTGACACTTTCGAGCGCCCCGCCACCACGCATATCTCGATCGTCGATTCCCACGGCAATGCGTTGTCCATGACCTCAACCATTGAAAACGCCTTTGGGGCGCGGCTGATGGCGGCGGGGTTCTTGCTGAATAACGAGCTGACGGATTTTTCCTTTCGCAGCCACGAGGGCGGCGTGCCCATCGCCAACCGCGTGGAGCCGGGCAAGCGCCCCCGGTCCTCTATGGCACCGACGATCCTGCGCCGCGATGGCGAACCTGTGCTGGTTCTGGGCAGCCCCGGCGGCAGCAGCATCATCGGCTATGTCGCCCAAGCCGTGATTGCCCATCTGGACTGGGGCATGGATGTGCAACAAGCGGCGGATATGGGGCGCGCGCTGAACCGTTTTGGCATCTACGATCTGGAAGAAGGCACCGAGGCCGCGGCGTTAGCGGGGCCTTTGGCGGCGCTGGGATATGAGGTGCGGCTGGGCGCGCAAACATCGGGCCTGCACGCCATATCGCGTGGGCCGGACGGTCTGCTGGGCGGGGCTGATCCGCGCCGCGAAGGAATCGTTTTGGGCGAATGAGGGCAGGGGGGCTGTCTGCCCCCCTCCGTCCCTGCGGGACGCCCCCCGAGGATATTGCGGGCAAGAAGAAGGGCGCGGGCTGTCGGTTTTCGGCGTCAGGTCGCTTTCAGGCGGGATTGCGTCGGCTGGTTCACGCGCGGTTTGCGGCACCTGCTATTGATCGGCGAAACGTTGATCCAAGGGAGTCGCAGGCACCATGAAAACACATGTCAAAGCTTTGGTCGTCGGCGGCGGCGCGGTTGGCACCTCGATCGCCTATCATCTGGCCCGCGCGGGTTGGACCGATGTGATGCTGCTGGAACGTGACGAGCTGACATCGGGATCGACTTGGCATGCGGCGGGGCTGCTGCCCTTGTTCAACATGTCCTTTGCCACCACGCATATCCACAAATACTCGGTCGAGTTTTACAAATCATTGGAAGCAGAGACAGGCCTGAATGCCGGATTTTCCGTGGTAGGCAATTTGCGCATGGCGCAGACGCAGGCAAGGATGGACGAATATATGGTCTATGCCACCACGGCGGAAACCTGCGGCGTGCCTTATGAATGGATGACGCCAGAGCAGATCAAAGAGCGGTGGCCGCTGGTGCGTACCGATGATCTGCAAGGTGCGATCTATCACCCGACCGATGGCTATATCAATCCGGCCGATGTGACGATGGCGATGGCCAAAGGCGCACGCCAGCGCGGGGTGATGATCGAGCGGCGCTGGCAGGCGGATGCCTATCACTGGACCGGCAGCGAATGGCAGGTGACCTGCACCAAGATGGTGGAAAAGGGCGGCAACCTTGTGCCCTCGGACGAGCAGATCGTGATCACCGCCGAACATGTCGTCACCGCCACGGGCAACCATGCGCAGCGCACGGCGCGTCTGCTGGGGATCAAATCGCCCGCGATTCCGGTGGAGCACCAGTTCATTGTGACAGAACCTGACCCCGCCCTGATGGCCTATCGCAAGGCGGGCGGGCTGGAGCATCCGGTGCTGCGCGATGCCGATGCCAAATGGTATGTCCGCGAAGAACGTGGCGGCTGGATCCTTGGCCCCTACGAGCATGGCGCGCCGGCGCGGTTTGAATTTGGTGTGCCGGACAGTTTCCGCGCTGATCTGTTCCCGCTGGATCTGGAGCGGATCGAAGAAGAATATATGTCGATGATCCACCGCCTGCCCTCCTCCGAGACTGTGGGGCTGAAGGATGATTTCAACGGCCCCATCTGCTATACGCCCGATGGCAACCCGTTGGTTGGCCCCGCACCCGGCCTGCGCAACATGTGGCTGGCCGAGGGGTTTAGCTTTGGCATCACCGCGGCAGGCGGCACCGGCTATTATCTGGCGCAGATGATGGTGGAGGGCGAGGCCGAGATTGACATGGCCGCCCTTGATCCCAAGCGGTATGGCAGTTGGATGACCACCGAATATGCCGCGCGCAAGAACGAGGAATCCTACGCCCACGTCTTTATCCTGCATCACCCCGATGAGGAGCGTGAAGCCTGCCGCCCGCTGCGCACCGCCCCCGCCTATGACCGCCAGAAAGCGCGGGGCGCGCAATTCGGCCATGTGAACGGCTGGGAGCGGCCCAATTACTTTGGCCCTCTGGATGCGCCCGACAGCTTTGATCATGATGCGCGGTCTTTCCGCCGTGGCGGCTGGTGGCAATATGCGGTGGATGAGGCGCGCGCGATCCGCGAGAGCGTGGGGCTGATTGACGCCACCGCCTTTACCAAACATCTGGTCAAAGGCCCCGGCGCCACGCAATTTCTTGACTGGTTCACCTGCAACAAGCTGCCCAAGGTAGGCCGCATCAACCTGACTTATGCGTTGACCGATCACGGCACCACGCGCACCGAATATACCATCGTGCGGCTGGCGGAGGACGAGTATTATCTGGTCAGCGCCGGCGCGTGGACGGATTATGATGGCGATTTCCTGCGCAAAGCCGCCGCTGACAAGATGGGTGATTTCGGCTATATCGAGATCCAGAATGTCACGACCCAATGGGGGGTCTTTGCCATCGCTGGCCCGAAATCCCGCGATGTGCTGAAGGCGGTGATCAAGGATGCCGATCCTGACAGGGCTTTGTCCAACAAACGCTTCCCTTGGCTGAGCGCGCGCCAGATCGAGTTGGGGATGTGCCCGGTCAATGCGATCCGCGTTGCCTATACCGGCGAATTGGGGTGGGAATTGCACCACCCCGTAGAGATGCAGAACTACCTGTTCGACCTGCTGGAAAAGGCGGGCGCGGCGCATGGGATGAAGCTGGTGGGGGCGCGCGCGCAAAACTGGCTGCGGCAGGAGAAATCCTATCGCGCCTTTGGCAACGAACTGGGCCGCGATGCGACCCCGTTGGAGGCGGATTTGCCGCGCTTTGTGGATTTGTCAAAGGATTTCAACGGCAAGGCCGCGATGGAGGCGGTGGGCGTCCGCTCCAAATGTGTGACGCTGCTGGTGGATGGGCCGGATGATGCCGATCCATGGGGGCGCGAGGCGCTTTATGCCGCCGATGGCACCCGCATCGGGCGTCTGACCTCGGGCGGCTATTCGGTGCATTTTGGCCAAAGCATTGGCATGGGCTATGTCCGCCCTGATCTGGCGGTGCCGGGAACGGCGCTCAAGGTCAAGATGTTCGACAGGTTGTGGGATGCGCGGATCGTCGAGGATAGCCCCTATGATCCGGCCAATGCCACGATCCGTCAGGACGGATGACACATTATCGCCACCGAACACAACACAAGCGGCTCCCCGATCGGGAGCCGTTTTGCTGTGACGGGGCTGTTCAGTCGCTTGCCGTCATCTCGTCATAGCATTGCAGCGCCGCTGCGGCATACATCATCGAAGGGCCACCACCCATCTGGATGGTCATGGCCAGCACATCACCGATTTCGTCCCGCGTGGCACCGGCGCGGATCAGGGTTTCGACATGCAGCACTATGCAGGCCTCGCAGCGGGTGGCGATAGCGATGCCAAGGGCCACAAATTCCTTTGTCTTGAACTCCAGCACGCCGCCTTCCTTGACGGCTTTGCCCAAACCGCCAAAGGCCCGCGTGGCATCGGGGATGGCTTTGTTCAGGGCGCGCAACTGGTCGCGGGTGCTGTCAAGTTTGTCAGTCCAGGTCATGATCGGTCCTTTGCCGGATGTTATCTCTGGCAAAGGCAGATCACAGCGGCGCATGGCCCGCTTTGATCCTGATCAGATCGGCGCGATCACCCGCGCCTTGCGACAAAGGCCATGTTATTGGCGGGCATTTCCATCACCTGCACCAGATCCAGCCAGTTGGCATGCACCCATGCGATCACGTCCCAATCGTCTTTATAGCCGATTTCGGGGTCTTGTGCTGTCAGGCTGGCATGAAAGGTTGCATCGCCCTCGGATGTGGTCTGGCCATCGCGCAGGAAGGGGCCATACAGCACCAGCAGGCCACCGGGGGCGAGCGCCTTGGCCGCCTCTGCGATCAGGGTCTTGGCCTCACCCTCGCTGATCAGATGCAGCAGGTTGACCAGCACGATCAGGTCTTGCCCCGCATGCAGCGCCCCCCAGCCGGGGGTTGTGGCATCCAGCGCGATGGCGGGCCGCAGGTTGGGCAGGGCCGCCACAGCAGCATGCGCATCCACCGAGGCGCGGCGCGCGGGGTCGATATCGCTGGGCTGCCAGTCCAGATCGGGCATGCGATGGGCAAAGATCACCACATGTTCGCCGGTGCCAGAGGCCAGTTCAAGCGCGCGCCCGCGTGGCGGGGCGTGCGCGGCGACCAGCGTGGCGATATCATGCACGTTGCGCGCGGCCGAGGGCGCGAACATGCGCCCATCTTCGGACGGGGTGGCAACAGAGGCGCTGTCAGGCAGGTGCAGGCGGCGGGACATGTCAGGCAAACCTTTTCGGATCAAGCGCGGCAACGGCGCG
>JBLRWJ010000141.1:0-7217 GCA_047921315.1 Rhodobacterales bacterium
ATCATGGTAAAGCCGCGTTGGCAGCCCTGATCATCGCCTGTCAGATCGCCACCCTATCGTTCAGCCTTTCCTGTAGCACACCGGCCAGATTGGCCAGATCAGACCGCAGCGGCACACCTTTTTGACAGGATTCGCGCAGTGAGCGGTTCACGGATTGCAGCGCCGTATCCCCCGCCAAAGCCGCCACCCCGTCAAGAAACTGGGTGACATAGGCAATCACCTTTTCATCAATTCCCGCATCCAACAGTTCTGCTACATGGGCCAGATCATCACGATAGGCCACGGTATCGGGGTGGATTAATTCATCCTGCATCTGATGCAATCCGACTGGTTGCAAATCCTGCGGGATATGCCTGAGGATCTCTTGCTGAAAAAAGGCCAGTGAATGCAGTGGCTTGATCAGAAAACCATCCCCGCCAGCAGCCTCGCACAGGGGGTGCGTGGTATCATCGGCGCTGATGCCAAGGATCGTGCTGATGCGCGGCGTGGCGCCATGCGCCTCGGCGATCAGATCGGCACCTGATCCGTCCGGCAGGCCCATATCCACAATCAGGATCGAAGGGCGATAGACCTGCAGATGCCGTCGCGCAGACCGCAGGCAATCGGCCCGCCTGATCCGCGCGCCTGAACGCATACAGAGCAATCGCATCGCCTCAGAGGCGTAGCGGCTGTCTTCGACCAGAAGTACGGTCATGCCCAGCAAGGGCCGCGCCGGCGAGGGGAAGCGCATCGTAGAGAAGGGATCGCGGTCATCCATTGGTCCATCCTTATATCGTTGCGGTGATGGTGTTGGGTGGCAGCACCCGACTCACCTTTCCAGAATGCCTGCAAGTTCCCTAAGACGCCGTTAACAGCCCCCCTGCGCGCTGATGCCGCCCCCGATGATCTTGCCTAACGTCGCTATGCAGATCATAACCGGACAGGACCAAATCGCGCTGCAGGAGATACCCCCATGATTGGCCGCCTGAACCATGTCGCCATTGCCGTGCCAGACCTTGAGGCCGCGATAGCGCAGTATCGTGATGCGCTGGGCGCCGTTGTCGGCGCACCACAGGATGAGCCTGATCACGGCGTCACCGTGGTATTCATCGCATTGCCGAACACGAAAATCGAATTGCTCTATCCTTTGGGGGATGACAGCCCGATCAAGGGGTTTTTGGAAAAAAACCCTGCCGGCGGCATCCACCATATCTGCTATGAGGTCGCGGATATCATCGCCGCGCGCGACCACCTCAAAGCCACAGGCGCCCGCGTTCTGGGCAGCGGAGAGCCGAAGATCGGCGCGCATGGAAAGCCTGTCTTGTTCCTGCATCCCAAGGATTTCAACGGCTGTCTGGTCGAGCTGGAGCAAGTCTGATGGGGATCACATCAGCCCTTGTGCTCTATGCGGTGCTCTGGTTTCTGACCTTCCTGATCGTGATCCCGATCCGCCTGAAAACACAGGGCGATGTGGGGCAGATTGTTCCGGGAACGCATGCCGGTGCCCCGCATGAACCCAATCTGCGCAAAAAGGCGTTGATCACGACGGGTGTTGCGGCAGTGCTTTGGGCGATCATCGCCTTTGTTCTGATCTCGGGCATGCTGACGGTGCGTGACATCGACTGGTTCAACCGGATGGCCCCGCGGGAGTGACGTGTGCGCCCCTGCGCTGGATCAATCCGTGATAAATATGTGTAAACGTCGCAGCCCCCAGCACCGGAACCGCAAGGTTGACCAGCGGGATCGAGAGCGGCACCGCCATCAGGATACCGGCGAGCCAGACAGTGGCGCCATGGCTGCGGCGCATCTGTTCGGCCCCTGCGCGCCCCTGATGGCGCAGCGCGACCATCGTGAAATACTCGCGCCCCAGCAGATAGCCGTTCAGCCCCCAGAAGATGACCACGGCCACGGGCGAAAATAATACATAAAGCCCAAGCGCCACGATATTGGCCACGATCATCACGCCCAGAAACGCGACCGCATCGCGCAAAGCCACACCCCAAGGGACCGGATGCGCCTGTCCGGCCAAAGGGTAGTGCCGCGCCTCAACCGCATCGGCCACCCGGTCCAGAAACAGCGATGACATGGCCGAGGCGACAGGCACCATCAACACAACCGACAGCAAAAGCATCACCAAAGGCGCAGACCACCCCGCCACCGTGCTGATCCAGCGCAGCTCGCCGAACACAGGCACCGTCACACCATCGCCGATCCACCACAGCAACAGCGCCTGCACCCCGATCGAGGCCAGCCCCAGCAACAGCAACGCCAGCCCGATGCCCAGCCAGAACACGCGTGACAGGCGGCGATCCCCCAACTGACCCAGCGCCCTGACAAAAGACGTAACGATCAGCCCGGCAGGCATGTCAGGACCGCTGCCAACTGACGATCTGCGCCAGATCAGGGCGTGGGCGCTCCGGCGGCACGCTTGTCTCGGTGCCGATATGGATGAAACCCGCGATGCGTTCCTGCGGGCCAAGGGCCAAAGCCCCGGTCATGAAACCCCTGTCATGGCTGGGCCAGCCCGATAGCCAGTTGGCCCCCCAACCGCTGGCCAGCGCGGCATTTAACAGGGCAAGGCAAACCCCGCCAACCGCGTAGGTCTGCTCCAAGGCGGGGATCTTTTCCGATGGTTTATGCACCTCGATCACGGCAACGGCCAGATGACCTGTCTCGAATTGCTGCGCGCCCTTGTCGGCCTGCTCGGCCTCCAGACCCATCGCTGCGGCGCGTGCTCTGGCATGCTCGCCCAAACGGGGCAGGGCGGCACCTTCCAGCACGACAAAGCGCCACGGCTCCAGCTTGCCATGATCGGGGCTGCGCGCGGCGGCGGTCAGGATCGGGATCAATTGCTCCGGTGTCGGCACCGGCAGCCCCAGTGTCTTGGCCGGGCGCGAACGGCGTGTGAGCAGAAAATCAAGGGCGGCGGGGTTGGGATCTGGCATCGATTTGTCCTTTGACCTGAGGGGCATTGTCGCTTGGTCCACAGGAATGGACTGGCTGGCCCCCTTATGTCGAGCGTCAATGCCCAAGGGTCAAGAGCGGCCTGCAAGACATCCAGGCCGTTCACATCACTCAAGCCGCTCACTTTTTCAAGGCGCGCAAGGCAGCGGCAACAGCGCCTCCGCCATCTCGGTGATCAATGTGCTGATAAAGGCATCCATCCGCGCCGATGGCTGGCGCGCCGCGACGATCGGCGCCATCGGATCGGGCGCGTCGATGTCACTGCCTGCCATTTCCTGAATGACGGCATGGCCACAAAACGGAACATAGGCCTCGGAATAGCCACCCTCATGCACCATGACCAAGCGCCCCTCGCACAGCCGGTCGGCTGCGTCCATAACCTGCCGTGTCATGGCGCGGAAAGTCTCGACGGTGGCCAGCATCCTTGCCAACGGATCGAAACAGCCCGCGTCATAGCCGCTGGCGACGATGATCATATCGGGGCGGTATTGCTCCAGCGCGGGCAGCACGATCCGCTCCATCGCCTCAAGATAGCTGACATGACCGGCCCCCGGCGGCAGCGGGATATTCATGTTGAACCCAAGACCGGCATCGCGGCCACGATTCTCGATAAACCCGGTATCGGTGGGATAGTTACGCTCTTGATGCAAGCTGATGGTCAGCACATCGGCGCGGTCATAGAATACCGCTTCGGTCCCGTTGCCATGATGCACATCCCAGTCGATCACGGCGATCCGGCCCTGCCGCCCCGCAGCCCGCGCCGCTTCGATGGCGATGCCGATATTGTTCAGCAGGCAGAACCCATTGGGCCAGTCCGGCAGACAATGATGGCCGGGCGGGCGCGACAATGCATAAGCGTTGCGGCATGTGCCGTCCCAAACGGCCAGAACCGCCGCCTTGGCCAGCCCGGCTGACAGCGCGGCAATCTCGAACCCGCCCTTGGCAAAGGGGGTCCGCAGCCCCAATTCGCCGCCGCCCTGATCCGACATATCCTTGAACCGCTGCAAAAACCCCTCTGGATGAACGCGGGCCAAATCCTCCCATGTCGCGGGCGTGGCGCGCCGCATGTCCAGCGCATCGGACAGGCCGGTCACATCCATCAGGTTTTTCAACCGCCGCTTCGTTTCCGGATTTTCAGGCAAACCGCCCGCCGCCAAAGGCTGCACCAGCCCGCCCAGCGGCAAGGTCAGCGCATAATTGCCGCCCGCATGCCAAAAACACCGCTCATCCCAGTAAAATGCTGTCGTCATTGCCTGCCCCATGCGCTTCTTCTTGCCTTAAATATCCTTGCCAAAGGCAAAGAGTCCATCTGCCTCAGACGCTTCGCTTGTGGCGGGTGGGGGCCTCCGGCGGGGATATTTAAGGCAAAAAGAAAGCGCCGCCTGATATAAGCCCGCCAGATAAATCCTCGCCCGAGAAACCACCACATGTCTGCACGCCCAAATGCAGTGGCAGCGGCGGCATGTCGGGTGAGGGGGCGTCTAATTCAGGGGTCGCGGCGTAGGTGATAGACCCCTTCGGGCAGGTTCAGGGCGGCGGCCATGTCGCGGATCTGGGTCATTGACAGGGTTATCTTTTGCACCTGTTCCAGCCTTGTGTCGAATTGCTCGATTGTCACGCAGTCCTCAAAGGCATTGACGATGACATCTTCCTGCAAATGTTGCGCCCCCTCGTCCACGAGGGTGATCACGGTGGCGTCGAATTCGTGTTCAATGGTAAACATACCGCATAGCCTACGGCGGAAATCGGCCAATGCAAGCCCTGCATCTGCGTTGATCAGCCCCTTTTGGGCCTGCTTCGGCCCCGATTTGCACCAAGTGGAGGCAGAGAGCATTAGGGCCGCTCAATACCGCGTGAGCGGGTCTGGCGCTGGGGCGCAGGACTGTTAAACGTTTGTCAAACGGGAGCGGAGGGTGCAGATGCGCTGGTTCATCTTGACGGTGGCGATGATTGTGACGGGCTGTGTCAGCCCTGTCGATATGCCTCAGGCGCAGCGCCCGGTGGCGACGGCCCCTGTCACACAGCAAGCACCGGCGCGCAATTTTGCGCAGGTGGTTGATCGCATCAAACCTGTGGCCGAACAGGAATGCCGCCGCCAGCGGCCCGGGGTGAATTGCGATTTTATGATCGTTGTGGATGATCGCCCCGGCCAGCCGCCCAACGCGTTCCAGACGCTGGATCGCGCGGGGCGTCCGGTGATCGGCTTTACCGTGGCTTTGCTCAATGACATGCGCAATCCGGATGAACTGGCGTTTGTCATGGCGCATGAAGCAGCCCATCACATCGCGGGTCACATCCCGCGCCAGCAACAAAATGCCGCGGCGGGGGCAGTGATCTTTGCGGGGCTGGCCTCGCTGACCGGGGCGGATGTTGGTGCCATCCGCTCTGCCCAAGAGCTGGGCGCAAGCGTTGGGGCGCGCACCTATTCCAAGGAATTCGAGCTTGAGGCCGACGCGCTGGGCACGGTTCTGGCGGCGCGCGCCGGGTTTGATCCGCTCCGGGGGGCGCAGTTTTTCAACCGCATCCCTGATCCCGGCAACCGCTTTCTGGGCACGCATCCCCCCAATGCTCAACGCCTTGCCGTGGTACAGCGCATGGCGGCGGGGCTTTAGGGGCTATCCACACTGCTTGCCCGGTTACGTTGCCATGGCGCGCTTGATTCAGGTCAAGGCGTCCCGACCTGCTGATATGGTTCACTCGGTCTGACCCACCTGTTGACGGGATTGGGGCAATCCGAGGAGAATCAGATGCCGCTGAACAAGACATTGCGCCACCACGCAGACCTGGTTGACAAGATGGCCGGTGCGCTGGGTGTTGATCTGGAAGAATCTGTCATGCGCGGGGACCTGAGCCCTGACGCCTTGCCCGACATGGTGCTGCGCTGTAGTGCCTGCGCCAACCCTGCGCAATGCGCGGACTGGCTGTCTCGCAATCCGCGCTTTTCGGACGCGGCCGGTGTCAACACAAGTGGACCAGACACCGCCCCCTATTATTGCCGGAACGCAGAGGTTTTCGATGATCTCAAACGGTTCTGACCACAGGCGGCGCGAAACCCTGCAGACGGGCGTGGTTCTCAGGCTCGGCGATCCGGATCGTCATTTCTGGCTGGTCCGTTCCGTGGCGCGGGTGATGGGCCTGAACCTTGGGGCTGCCGTGGCGCGGGGGGATCTGGGGCGCAGTGATTTTCGCAATATGGTCAACCGCTGCCGCACCTGCCCGCGTGTTGATCGCTGTGAAAGCTGGCTGGCCGCGTCGGGCGGGATTTGCGCCACACCGCCGCCGGGATGTGCTGTCGCCCCCGATTTGACCCGTTTGAAACAACTGACACCAAATAAAGGAGCCCATTGATGGGACTTTTCGACAAGATTGATCACCGCGCCGATGTGATGACACGCATGGCAGGCACGTTGCAGGTGGATTTTGCAGCGGAAATCCTGCGGGACGCGGGCACCGTCAAGGTTTATCGTCAGGCCGTGTTGCGTTGTGCGGCCTGCCCGCATGAGGATGAATGCACCGCATGGATGCAAGATCACCGCCAAGCGGATGCCGCGCCGGACTATTGCCGCAACAAGGATATACTGGAAGGCCTCAACCCGGCCTGACCCTTGGCCCGCTCGACGGGGGCAGCCTGATCATCAGCCTAGCCTCTGGCCGGCCCACTGCCCCGCCTTTGTCGCCTTACATGTGTGAGGTAAAGCAGCGGGGCAAGGATGTGGTCATAGACCATGCCGGCCATTTGGCGGACCCCGGGTAGCCCCACGATCCGGGCCAGCCAGCGATAGCGCGGCATTTGCTGCCATAGGGTGATGAAGGCCGGCAGGCCTGACAGAACCCGCCCCTCACGCACAACATGCAGGCGGCGTGCGGCCTGATCGGCTGTCACGCCCCACATCCCCAGATCAACGCGGTTCAGATCATCAAACCCGATCGCCAGCCCTTCGCGCCCGGCATAATCGGCGTAATGCGTGATCTCTGCCCGGCAGACCGGGCAGTCATGATTGTAAAGAACGCGGGTGTCTGTTTGGGTCATGCTGGGAAGGTAGGCGCAAGGGCGCGGGCGGCAAGGCCACCTGCCACCCTGTCGCAGGCGGATCAGCCCGCCAGCCGCCCCCACAGATCGTATTCGCCCGCCTCGTCCACCTCCACACGGACCACATCACCCACGGACAGCGCCGCTGTGTCCTCGTCGATGAAAAGGTTGCCGTCAATCTCGGGCGCATCGGCCCATGTGCGGCAGGTGGCGATGCCGTCCTCGTCGATATCGTCCACAATGG
>JBLRWJ010000142.1:0-7137 GCA_047921315.1 Rhodobacterales bacterium
GGTGCCGCCGGGCGGGGGATATCGGCGATGGCGCGTGTTATGCAGAGGTCTTTCGTAAACCCCGATCAGCCGGTTTGACGCATCTGAGCGGCAGGCTTGCAAGGGCCGGTGGCCCGGTGCTAGACGGATCGAGACGTTCACGCCGGTCCACCCCTTTCGGATCACCACCCTGCAAGATAACAAAGGACCACGCCCGCATGGCCCAATATCCCACCCGTTTCGACAAGGAAGATCTGCTGAAATGCGCCCGCGGCGAACTTTTCGGCCCCGGCAACGCCCAGCTTCCTGAGCCGCCAATGCTGATGATGGATCGTATCACCGATATTTCCGGCGATGGCGGCCTGCACGGCAAAGGCCATGTGGTGGCAGAGTTCGATATCACGCCGGACCTGTGGTTTTTTGATTGCCACTTTCCCGGCAACCCGATCATGCCGGGCTGTCTGGGGCTGGATGGTCTGTGGCAGCTGACAGGGTTCAATCTGGGCTGGCGCGGCTGGCAGGGGCGCGGCTATGCGCTGGGCGTGGGCGAGGTGAAGCTGACAGGCATGGTGCGCCCTGATCGCAAGCTGCTGACCTATAAGGTGGATTTCACCAAGGCAATCCAGACCCGCCGCCTGACGATGGGCGTGGCCGATGGTATCGTCGAGGCGGATGGCGAGGTGATCTATCAGGTCAAGGATATGAAGGTTGCCCTCAGCGAAAGCTGATCCGCCCTTGAACCGGTCCTGATCCGCCTAACCGCTTGCCCCTTAAACCCTGCTGTCCTACACAGGCCAAAGCTAGCATAAAGGGAGGGCGTCCATGCGCCGTGTCGTCGTTACAGGTCTGGGGATCGTATCCAGCATCGGCAACAACACCGCCGAGGTGTTGGCCGCGCTGAAAGCAGGAACATCCGGTATTCGCGCCAATGAGGCGATGGCAGAGCATGGTTTCCGCAGCCAGATCGCCGGGGATGTGCGTCTGGATGTGACCGAACATGTCGATAAACGCACGCTGCGTTTCATGGGGCCGGGGGCCGCTTATGCCCATATCGCCATGGGCCAAGCCATTGCCGATGCTGGATTGACCGATGCCGATATCTCGAACGAACGCACCGGGCTGGTCGCTGGATCGGGCGGGCCGTCCACATCGGCCATGCTGGTGGCGCATCAGACGGTGCTGGCCAATGCCAGCCCCAAACGGATCGGGCCATTTGCGGTGCCCAAATGTATGTCCTCGACCATTTCGGCCAATCTCAGCACGGCCTACAAGATCAAGGGCATCAACTATTCCATCACATCGGCCTGTTCGACCAGCCTGCATTGCATCGGGAATGCGGCGGAACAGATCATGATGGGCAAACAGGATATCATGTTCGCAGGCGGCGGCGAGGAACTGGACTGGACGCTGTCCTGCCTGTTTGACGCCATGGGCGCGATGAGCAGCAAATATAATGACACCCCCGCACTGGCCAGCCGCGCCTTTGACGCGGACCGCGACGGTTTCGTGATCGCAGGCGGCGGCGGCATCGTGGTGCTGGAAGAGCTGGAGCACGCGCTGGCGCGCGGCGCGAAAATCTATGCCGAGGTGACAGGCTATGCCGCCACATCGGACGGCCACGATATGGTTGCCCCGTCTGGCGAGGGCGGCGAACGTGCGATGCGTCTGGCGCTGTCAAGCCTGAGCAAGGACCGCAAGGTCGGCTATATCAACGCGCATGGCACATCGACCCCCGTCGGTGATGTGGGCGAGGTTGAGGCGGTGCGCCGCGTGTTCGGACGCGGCAGCACGCCGCTGATCAGTTCGACCAAATCGATGACCGGCCACAGCCAGGGTGCCACCGGCGCGCAAGAGGCGATCTATTGCCTGCTGATGCTGGAGCATGATTTCATCGCGCCCTCGATCAATGTGCAAACGCTGGACCCCGCGATTGACGCGGCCGAGATTGCCATGGCGCGGATCGACAATGCCGGGCTGGACACTGTGATGACCAACAGCTTCGGCTTTGGCGGCACCAATGGCTCGATGCTTTTGTCGAAATATCACGGGTGATCTGACATGACAGGATTGTTGCAGGGTAAACGCGGCCTGATCATGGGCGTGGCCAATGAACGCTCGATCGCATGGGGAATCGCAAAGGCGATGCACGGGGCAGGCGCAGAGCTGGCCTTTACCTATCAGGGCGAGGCGTTCGGTTCCCGCTTGAAACCGCTGGCCGAAACGGTCGGATCGGATTTCATGGTCGATGTCGATGTGACCGACGATGCCAGCCTTGATGCGGCATTCGAGGCATTGGTGGCGCGCTGGCCCACGATTGATTTTGTGGTCCATGCGATTGCCTTTTCGGACAAGACCGAGCTGACGGGGCGGTTTTTGAACACCAGCCGCGCCAATTTCCGCAACTCGCTGGATATCTCGTGCTATTCGCTGATCGAGGTGGCGCGCCGCGCGCATCCGCTGATGGTGGATAACGGCGGCACGATCCTGACCCTGACCTATCAGGGATCAAACCGCGTCACCCCGTTTTACAATGTGATGGGCGTGGCCAAAGCGGCGCTGGAATCCACCGTGCGCTATATGGCCAATGATCTGGGGCCGGAAGGAATCCGCGTCAATGCGATCAGCCCCGGTCCGATGAAAACGCTGGCAGGGGCCGCCATTGGCGGGGCGCGCAAAACCTATAAACACACCGATATGAACGCGCCCCTGCGGTCCAACGCCACTTTGGAGGCGGTGGGCGGTACCGCGGTCTATCTGGCCTCTGATGCCGGGGCCTGCACCACGGGCGAGATCATCCGTGTTGACGGTGGATACCACGTGCTGGGGATGCCGCAGCCGGACAATATCTAAAGGCGGTGCGCGCTGCGCGGCAGGGACGCTCCGCGGGGGATATTTAAGGCAAGAAGAAGCGCAAAGGGTTGGGGGGCTTTGGGATGACGGTTCTGATCGCTGGCGCGGGAATCGCCGGGTTGTCAATGGGGCTGACGCTGCATCAGCTTGGCATTGCGTTCAGGATTTTTGAACGGGTCGGCGAGATCCGCCCGCTTGGGGTGGGGATCAATATCCAGCCCAACGCGGTGCGCGAACTTTATGATCTGGGCCTGCATGACCAGTTGAACGCCATCGGCGTGCAGACGCGGCAATACGGCTTTTACACCAAAACCGGGCTTGAGATTTGGGCCGAACCGCGGGGCCTGCATGCGGGTTATAGCTGGCCGCAATATTCAATCCACCGCGGTCAGTTGCAGATGATGCTGCTGGACGAGGTGCGGCGCCGCGCCGGGGCCGATGCGGTGGTGACGGGCGCAGGGGTGGCGCGCTATGAGGTTGCGGCCGATCACGCCACGCTGATCCTGAGCGATGGCACGCGGGTTGCAGGTGATCTGGCGATTGCTGCCGATGGTATCCGGTCTGCCATCCGCGCGCAGATGCTGCCTGATGAGGGTGATCCGATCTGGAACGGCGCTGTCATGTGGCGCGGGACCACGCTGGCGCGGCCCTTTCTGGGCGATGCCGCGATGATACTGGCAGGCCATGATACCCAGCGTTTCGTGGCCTATCCGATATCGGCCACCGATCCCGAAACAGGTCTGGCTGTGATCAACTGGATCGCGGAATTGCGCGTTGATCCCGGCCGCGCCATGGCCAAGGGTGATTGGAACACGCCTGCGGACAAGGCTGATTTTCTGCCGGCTTTCGCGGATTGGACCTTTGACTGGATCGATTGTCCCGGCCTGATCCGCGCCTCTGGTCCGGTTTATGAATATCCGATGGTGGACCGTGAGCCGATGGCGCGCTGGACCGATGGCCGTGTGACCCTGATGGGGGATGCGGCGCATGCGACCTATCCGGTTGGATCGAACGGTGCCAGTCAGGCGATTATCGACGCGCGCAAACTGGGCGCTGCCCTGCGTGAGCATGGTGAAACACCAGCGGCGCTGCAGGCCTACGAGGCTGAGATGCGCCCGCGTGCCGAAGGTATCCTGCGCGCCAATCGCGGCGCGGGGCCGGATGCGGTGATGCAGATGGTCGAGGATCGTTGCGGCGGCGTATTTGACGATATCGAGGATGTGATTCCGCGCGCCGATCTGGCCGCCCATGCCGAGACATACAAACGCCTGTCGGGGTTTTCCATTGATGCGCTGAACGCGCAGCCGGCGATATTGGGGCCGCTGGATCGCGCCGCGGAATAGGCGCCGCTAGAGCTTGCGCAGATAGGCCCAGGAGACATAGCCTTTCAGACTTGGGGCGCGGTCCAGTGACACGCTGCACCAGCGGGTGCCGCCGGTTTGCTGGCAGCTATGCACCCGCAGGGCGGTGCCGTTCGGCAGACCGACGATGACGATATACCCTGTCCCCGGCCCGGCGCGCATTTTGAGCATGTCATCGCCCTGCACGCCAAACACCTCGTAGCGGCCCAGTGAATTGGCCGTGGCAGGGGGGGCGCTGGTCATGGCGGCCAGTGCGATGATCGCCGTTTTGATAAAGACGGATCTGCGCATCGGGCCCTCCTGCTGCCTGTTGTGCTTATCTTGCTAAGCTGTCTTGCCGCGAAAGGGAACAGCCCTTCACCCCCTGTCCCGCATCAGAACCACTGCCCCGGCTCCATGAGGCCCAGATCCAGCAACTGGTGCGAGTGCCATTCAAAGCGGGCAGAATTGTGCCAGCGGAACGTATGGATATCAAAGGTCGATCCCGGATTGGCCTTCAGCGCCTTGGCGGTACGAAACGAGCAGACCGCCGCTGTCAGATTGTGATGCCATGGGCAGGCATAGGTGTTGTATTCTTCATCGCTGAAAGTGTGATCATCGCGCAGCACCAGCCCCGGCTTGGCGCGAAACAGCGCGATCCGGTCGATCTTGCGGCGACGGGCGGGGATATGCTCCTCATAGCGCCAGCGCAGCCCGCCAAAGAAATCCAGCTGCCGCTCTTTGGGATGATTATGCGCGGTGGCATCAGTGCGCGCCAGGGCGTAATAGCCGGACTTGTCCAGATGCGCGTCATCGATGCACACGGCTGACGGGTGCTGATCCAGATCCCCGGCATAAAGGTCGATGACATAGCACAGCATCGCATCGCGCCGTTCCTCGGCATGAAAGGCCAGCATTTCCGAAATCGAGCGGTTTTCGCAAAACGGATAGAAAAGGTATTCCGCGTTATAGCCGTAGTAGAACCAACATCCCGGTGCGGCGCTGATCAGCGCGTTCACCGTCTTGGTCAACATATCGGGGGCCAATGTATCCAGATCGACGCGGTGCAGCCGGGCGGCTTGGTCGGGGGGCAGCGCGATGTCGGGAGGGCTGCTTTCGCCGGGTGCTGCATCCGTGAGCGAAAATGCGGCGGGCATAAAGGCCACGCAAGCCGCGAAACCGGCATCAAGATGATGGCGCAGGGTCGAGGCAACCTCGACACTATCCTCGACAAAAACCAGCGCGACAGGCCCTTTGGTCAGCACCGCGCCTGCACGTGTCAGAAAATCCTTCAGGCTTGTATACCGCATTGCCATGTCATCGCCCCGAACATCAACTGTCTGCCACCGCCTGCGCAAACTCGGCCAATTCCATGTGCATTGCAAGGCACCCCGCTTATGGTATAGCACATGCCCGATCCCGACAGGCAGGACCATCCGATGAGCACGCCCAAAAAACTTTATATCAAGACCTATGGCTGTCAGATGAACGTCTATGACAGTGAACGCATGGTCGAGGCGCTGGGCGGTGCCGGCTATATCGAAACGGCAACGCCCGATGATGCCGATATGATCTTGCTCAATACCTGCCATATCCGGGAACGGGCGGCGGAAAAGGTCTATTCCGAGTTGGGGCGCTTTCGCGTCCTGAAAGACGCCAAGCCTGATTTGAAAATCGGCGTGGCAGGTTGCGTGGCACAGGCCGAGGGCCAAGAGATCATGCGCCGCCAGCCGCTGGTTGATCTGGTGGTCGGGCCGCAAAGCTATCACCGTTTGCCGCAGCTTGAGGCGCGCACGCGCACCGGCCAAAAGGCGCTGGATACCGATTTTCCCGAAGAGGACAAATTCGAAACCCTGCGCCACCGCCCCAAGGCCCCGCGCGGCCCAACCGCCTTTCTGACCGTGCAGGAAGGCTGCGACAAATTCTGCGCCTTCTGCGTCGTGCCCTATACGCGCGGCGCCGAGGTCAGCCGCCCGGCATCGCGCATCCTGGAAGAGGCGCGCGATCTGGTGGATCGTGGCGTGCGCGAAATCACCCTGCTGGGGCAGAATGTAAACGCCTATCACGGCGCGGGCGATGCCTCCGGCAGCACTGGCGGCGATTGGTCGCTGGCACGGCTGATCTGGGCCTTGAACGATATTGACGGGTTGGAACGCATCCGCTTTACCACCAGCCACCCCAACGACATGTCCGATGACCTCATTGATGCGCATGGCACCTGCGCCAAGCTGATGCCCTATCTGCATCTGCCGGTGCAATCGGGTAGTGACCGGATCCTCAAACGGATGAACCGCAGCCACACCGCCGCCGCCTATCTGCGTCTGATCGAACGGATTCGTGCCGCGCGCCCCGATATCCTGATTTCGGGGGATTTTATCGTGGGCTTTCCCGAAGAGACCGAGGAAGATTTTGAAGCAACCTTGGACCTGATCCGCGCCGTGCGCTACGGGCAGGCCTATTCGTTCAAATATTCCACCCGCCCCGGCACCCCGGCAGCGGAGCGCGCGCAACTGGACGATGCGGTGATGACAGACCGCCTGCACCGTTTGCAGGCGCTGTTATGGGAACAGCAACGCCAGATTCAGGATGCCATGGTCGGGCGCGAGGTGTCCGTTCTGTTTGAACGCGCCGGGCGGCAGCCGGGCCAGATGGTGGGCAAATCCGAATATCTGCATGCGGTTCATGTCACCGATGATCGTGTCGCCGTGGGCCAGACCGCGCGTGTAAGAATCACTGAAAGCGGCACCAACTCCCTTGCTGGCGTCCTGATCTGATCCTTTCCCTGCCACATCGCCGGGTCAGCGCCACAATTTACCAAGGTTGATTGCAGCCCTCGCCACTTTCGTGGGGGTTGTAATCAAAGGTAAATTTTTTCCCGCAATCACTAATCCTTGGCAAACATATGGCATTGTTGCCAAGTTCACTACGATATGTAGTGATTTTTGCTTTTTTATTGGGTCGGCTTTAG
>JBLRWJ010000143.1:0-7126 GCA_047921315.1 Rhodobacterales bacterium
CAGCTCCCATCGCCACCCCGCGTGACAGCGACCGCGCGGCTTGTGACCGGACCTCGGGACAATGGCGACGCCACCGAAACGCGCCTCAGATAATCTCATCCTCGTCAAAAAGCGGGGCTGCGTCCATCTGCGCCACAACTCCTTCCATTGCGGCCTCGGCGTGCCAGACCTTGGGTGTTTCCGCCACATGGAACAGCGCGTCACCCTCGTTGACCACGGGCATGTTGCTGCGCCCCACGATGATGCCATTGGCCTGCCCCAATATCTCTACCTCGGCCACGCCGAACGGGTCTGATACCGCGCCCAGCACCATGCCCGGTTCCACCAGATCACCGATGCCGCGATAGGTCCGCAACAGGCCGCCCGCCGGCGCGCGATACCATGTGGAGCGGGTGCAGGTGACAGGGCGCGCGCGCAAACGCGGCACAGCTTTGGCGCTGATCATGCCCAGCACCTGCATCACCCGCAAGATACCCGATACCCCGGCCCGCGCCGCAAGCTCGTCAAAGCGCAACCCCTCACCCGCTTCATACAGCAGCACATCCACCCCAACGGCCTCGGCCGCCATGCGCAATGATCCGTCCCGCAGCCTGGAATGCAGCATGACAGGCGCACCAAAGGCCTGCCCCAGATGTTCCAGCCGCGCATTGCCCGGTGTCAGGCGGATTTGTGGCAGGTTGCTGCGTTGCACAGCCGCTGAATGCAGGTCGATCCCGAAATCAGACCGCGCCACGATCTGGTTCAAAAAGATATGCGCCAGCCGCGCCCCCAATGACCCCTCTGCAGAGCCGGGAAAACAGCGGTTCAGATCGCGCCTGTCCGGCAGATACCGCGAATGGTTCAGGAAACCGAAGGTGTTGACGATCGGCACCGCCAATAGCGTGCCGGCCATCCGATCAAGGTTTGGCGTGCGCAACAGCCGCCGCACAATTTCAACCCCGATCACCTCATCCCCGTGGATCGCAGCCGAGACAAACATCACGGGGCCGGGCCTGCGCCCTTGCACGACATGCACCGCCATTGACACCGGTGTATGATCAGACAGCGACGATACCGGCAGATCAATCGTGCGCCGCGTGCCCGGCGGCACCAGCACACCGCCCAGATTAAACCCCGCCGTTGACGGCATCAGCCCTTTCCCTTAGTCCGTGTTGCGCCATCCTTGGCGTTCTTTTCGATAAACTCGATGATCATCCCCGCGATATCCTTGCCCGTTGCCTTTTCAACCCCCTCCAGACCGGGGCTGGAATTGACCTCCATCACCACAGGTCCATGGTTGGATCGCAGCATATCCACACCGCAGACATTCAGACCCATGGATTTGGCTGCCCTGATCGCGGTTGACCGCTCCTCTGGTGAAATCTTGATCGCTTTGGCGCTGCCGCCGCGATGCAGGTTCGAGCGGAACTCCCCCTCCGCCCCGGTGCGCTGCATCGCGGCCACCACTTTGCCGCCCACCACGATGGCGCGGATATCGGTGCCGCCCGCCTCTTTGATGAACTCCTGCACCAGAATGTTGACGCCCGCACCACGAAACGCCTCGATCACCGATTTGGCAGAACGGTCGGTATCGGCCAGAACCACGCCGATGCCCTGCGTCCCCTCCAGCAGCTTGATCACCAAGGGCGCACCACCCGCCAGCTTGACCACCTCTTCGGTCTGTTTGGGATCATGGGCAAAGGTCGTGACAGGTAGCCCGATCCCGTCCCGCGCCAGCAATTGCATCGACCGCAGCTTGTCGCGGCTGCGCCCGATGGCCACGCTTTCGTTCAATGGATAAACGCCCTGCATCTCGAACTGTCTGAGAACGGCAAGCCCGTAGAAGGTGACAGAGGCCCCGATGCGCGGGATCACCGCATCATAGCGCGGCAGCTTTTGCCCGTCATAGTAAATCTCGGGGCGGCGTGACGCGATGTTCATGCTGCATCGCAGGGTATTGACGAAATCAAGCTCATGGCCCCGCGCCTCGGCCGCCTCTTTCAGGCGCTGATGCGAATACAGGGCCGCGTTGCGCGTCATCATGGCGATTTTCATTGGGTCTTGGTCCTTTGCGCAAAACACGGGCGGTCAATGTTGTCAGATAAGTGCTCAGCGCCAGCTAGGGCTGTTTCAGCATGTCCACGGGCACAGGCTTGCCCGCCAGAAATGATTTTCCGGCATCCACCAGAATGCCGCGCTTGCGGATTGCGGTCCGCCCCAGAATGATCGGCATCGCCATCGCTGTCCGGTCCGCCAGCGACACCTCGATTTTCCAGCGCCGGTTCCCCAGAAGCAGCAGGGTTTCAATCACCAGCCGGTCCTCCCCCAGACCGGATGTATTCTTGATCTGGCGTTGATCAACCAGCCGCGCCTCGACATCGCGTGCCTTCAAGCCGCTGGCATGGGGGATATGAAACCGCACCCATTCCATCCCGTCCCGGTCAAATCGCCGTATCTTTGTGGCATGCAGCGCCGATGTGCGCGCGCCCGTGTCAATCTTGGCCTGCACCAATGCGATGCCCAGTTCGGGCAACGCGATCCGTTCACGCCAGCCGATCAGCATGGACAAAGGCCGGGGCTTGGCTACCTTGGCCTTGCCTGTCTGAAACGTTGTGCCGGTCGCTGTTGTCTGTGGCATGTCATGATCCCGCGGACTATCGCCCGACACTAACACTCTGGGCTGGCCTGCGCATCCCTCATGGCGCAGCCCCTTGGCGCGCCGCGTATTCCTGTGCAGCAGACTTGTCCATCACGGATGTGAAAACAGCATGAACAAAACACACAAAAATCAAACAGCGCACGCGCGCCCCGCTTACTGCCTTTTGCCGATACGCATTCAGGCAAGCAAGTCCATGCCACTGGATAAACGCGAAAATATGATCAAATTATTCACCATCCCGTCACTGGCCCTTGCAGCTTGCCCAAAGCACTGACAGACTGCGCGGGAAGACAGCATGTGCGCGGATGCAGCCCTTTGGCCAAATCCCGCGCCAGACAGAACATTGGAGGTTCCACGATGATTGAGAAACGTCAGTTCTATATTAATGGCGCATGGGTTGACCCGATTGACGGGCGTGATCACCACGTCATCGACCCCTCAACCGAAGAAGCCTGCGCTGTGATCTCGTTGGGTGGTCAGGCTGATACGGATGCCGCGGTTGCCGCTGCAAAGGCCGCGTTTCCCGCATGGATGGCAACACCACCCGAAGAGCGGATCGCCTTGGTTGAGAAACTGCTGGAGGTGTATAAATCGCGCAGCGATGATCTGGCGCAGGCGATGACCACCGAAATGGGCGCACCCATCGACATGTCGCGCGCCTCGCAAGTGGGCGCAGGCATTTTCCACATCAGCAACTTCCTGAAAGCGGCCAAGGATTTCAAATTCATCCGCCCGCTGGGTGATCATGCCCCCAATGACCGGATCATCTATGAGCCGGTGGGCGTGACCGCCCTGATCACGCCATGGAACTGGCCGATGAATCAGGTCACCCTCAAGGTGGTGGCAGCGGCGGTTGCGGGCTGCACAATGGTGCTGAAACCATCCGAGGAAAGCCCCCTGAACGCGATCATCTTTGCCGAAATCATGCATGAGGCGGGCTTTCCCAAAGGCGTGTTCAACCTTGTGAATGGTGATGGACTGGGCGTTGGCAGCCAGTTGTCCAGCCATAAAGACGTGGATATGGTCAGCTTTACCGGCTCCAGCCGCGCGGGCATCGCCATTTCCAAAGCCGCTGCTGACACCCTCAAGCGGGTGCATCTGGAACTGGGCGGCAAAGGGGCCAACATCATCTTTGCCGATGCAGATGAAAAAGCCGTCAAGCGCGGCGTGCTGCATATGATGAACAACTCTGGCCAGTCCTGTAATGCCCCCAGCCGGATGCTGGTGCAAAAGGGCATTTATGACAAAACCGTTGAAATGGCTGCCGAAGTCGCCAATGCGGTCACCGTTGGCAACGCGCATGATGCTGGCCGCCATATCGGCCCGGTTGTGAATGAGGCGCAGTTCAACAAGATCCAAGGCCTGATCCAGAAAGGGATCGACGAAGGCGCGCGCCTTGTTGCAGGGGGCACAGGCCGTCCCGAAGGGTTCAACCGCGGCTTCTTTGTCAAACCCACGGTCTTTGCCGATGTCACCAATGACATGACCATCGCACGCGAAGAAATCTTTGGCCCGGTCCTGTCAATCATCCCCTTCGAAACCGAAGAGGACGCAGTGGCGATCACCAATGATACGGTCTATGGCCTGACCAACTATATCCAGACGCAAGATGGCAGCAAATCCAACCGTATCGCCCGGCAACTGCGCTCTGGTATGGTGGAAATCAACGGCCAGTCGCGTGGCGCGGGTGCACCGTTCGGCGGGATGAAGCAATCCGGCAATGGCCGCGAAGGCGGCGTTTGGGGCATCGAGGATTTCCTTGAGGTCAAATCCGTGGCCGGTTGGGCCGCTGAATAAACCGCCGCACAAGCGACCGTTACAAAACAAAAAACCGCCGTCCGGGATACCGGGCGGCGGTTGTCTTTGGGGGCGACGATTGGCGGCAGGCTATGCTTGGGGCATATCGCGTTCAATCAAACGCGATATGCCCTATTCCAGCGCGCGCGCCTCATCTATCAACATCACCGGAATCCCGTTACGGATCGGATAGGCCAGCCGCGCGCGCTTGCTGATCAATTCCTGTTTGTCCGCATCATATTCCAGCCGTGTGCCTGCACGCGGGCAGATCAGCGCCTCCAGCATGCGGCGGTCAAACAAGGGGGCATCGGTCATTGCATGATCTCCTCGGCATCGCCGCCACGCAGCGAATATTCGATCAGCGTCACCAGCGTTTCGCGTCGCGTGGATAGCGAAGGCGCTTCCAGCAGCGCCTGTTTGTCCTCGGGGTCGAAATCCAGCAGCATTGACAGCGAATTGATCAGCAATTCGTCATCCGCATCCTGCAAACCTTCCCAATCGGTCTGCAATTCCCGCGCCGTAAAGTAGCGCGACAGCAGGTTCATGAACGCCTCGCGGTTGAAACCGGGATCGGTTTCATCCTTGCCCAGATCACGCTCGAACCCGGTCCAGGACACTTCGCAGCGGCGATAGGGGGTAAACCCCGTCACCTCGCGCAGCACGCGGAACCGAGACATCCCCGAGAGAGTGATCAGATAGCGCCCATCCTCGGTTTCCGAGAATTGCGTCACCCGCCCCGCGCAGCCGATCTGATGCAGGCCGTGCCCTTCGCGGCCCGGCACCTTGTTGGGTTGCACCATCCCGATCAAGCGCTCGGGGGTTTTAAACGCATCTTCCAGCATAGCCAGATAGCGCGGCTCAAAAATATGCAGCGGTAAACGCGACCGGGGCAGCAGCAGCGCACCGGGCAGCGGGAACACCGCGATCATTTCTGGCATGTCAAATTTTTTGCCCATAATGCTGACCTAGACCGGAAACCGCATCAGGCAAATATCATTGATGACAACCTGCGCCGCCCGTTCAAAACAATCGGGTCATTCGGCTTGAGCGCGTCAAAAATCATGAATAATTGCTGCTTTGCCGCGCCGTCATTCCATTCACGGTCACGGCGGAAAATTTCCAGCAGGGTGTCCACCGCCTCGTCCATCCGGTTGGCCGCCTGCAAGGCCAGCGCCAGATCAAACCGCGCCTGCATGTCATCTGGGGCAGCCTCAACCGCGGCGATCAGCTCGGCCACGGGGCCAGCGCCTGCAGCCTGCCGCGCCAGTTCCAACTGGGCATGCACTGCCTCCAGCGGGGCGGCGCTGGCAATCTCGGCGGGGGCGCCGTTCAGAACCGCCTCAGCCTCGTCCAGCTCTGCCTTGGCGATGTGGCAGCGCACCAGACCGGCATAGGCCAGCACATTGGCGGGGTCTTCTTCCAGAATCGCGGCAAAGGTCTGCGCGGCATCATCCACCGCCCCCTCGGCCAGCATTGTCTCTGCCGCCTCGACCGCATCGGCCAGACCACCATCATCGGCAGGTCCGCCAAGCTCTGCCACGCGTTTGACAAACGCCTCCACCTCGGACCCCGGAACCGCGCCCTGAAACCCGTCAACGGGCTGGCCCTGCCAGAACGCATAGACGGTCGGGATCGATTGCACCCGCAACTGCCCCGCGATCATCTGGTTCTGGTCCACATCCACCTTGGCCATTTTCACAGCCCCTTTGGCCGCTGTGACCGCAGCCTCCAGTTGCGGACCCAGCGTTTTGCAGGGGCCACACCACGGTGCCCAGAAATCCACGATCACCGGAATTTTCATGGACGCATCCACGACCTCGGCCATGAAATCGGCCTCGGAAACATCGATGATCATGGCGTTGTCGGCGACGGGTTGCTTCTGTCCCAGTTCCAGCATCTTGCGTCTTCCTTATGTATCATTTGGCTATGCGGCCCTGATGGCCGGGTCACGGTCCTATATGGGGTGACATGTTCGTGAAATCAAAGGTCAAAGGTCGCAAAGACCGGGGCGTGATCACTGGGCTGTTGCCAGCCACGGGCATCGCGCAGGATACGGCTGGAATGCCCCGATGGCGCAATATCCTGCGTGGCCCAGATATGATCCAGCCTGCGGCCTTTGTCAGCGGCATTCCAATCCGCGGCGCGATAGGACCACCAGCTATAAAGCAACCCTGCGGGGATATCGGCGCGGGTCACATCCACCCAGCGCCCGGCCTCTTGCACCTGCGCCAGATGATCCACCTCCACCGGGGTGTGGCTGACGATCTTCAACAGTTGCTTGTGGCTCCAGACATCATCCTCACGCGGGGCGATATTCAGATCGCCCACAAGGATGGACCGTTCGGGCCGGTCCCCATGAAACCAGTCCCGCATCTCGGTCAGATAATCCAGCTTCTGGCCAAATTTCTCGTTCACCTGCCGGTCCGGCACATCGCCCCCCGCCGGAACATAGCAGTTGTGGATCACCACGCCATTTTGCAGCCGCGCCGCGACATGGCGCGCATGGCCAAGGCTGGCGAAATCCATCTCACCCATATCCTCCAGCGGCAGGCGCGACAGGATCGCCACCCCGTTATAGCCCTTTTGCCCGCGCGCCACGATATGATCATAGCCCAGCGCGCGGAACCCATCGAGCGGGATCTTGTCCACCGGGCTTTTGCATTCCTGCAGACACAGCACATCGGGGGCTTC
>JBLRWJ010000144.1:0-7035 GCA_047921315.1 Rhodobacterales bacterium
GACCAGATCCGCGTCTATGCCAATTCGCATTATGTCACCCCCAAGCCGACGATGCAGCAGGCCATCATCGGCATCAAGAAAGAGCTGCGCCAGCGGCTCGATCAGTTGGTGAATGACGGCAAGCTGCTGGAAGCGCAGCGGCTGGAGCAGCGCACGAATTTCGATCTGGAGATGCTGGAGGCCACAGGCGTCTGCAACGGGATCGAGAATTATTCGCGCTACCTGACAGGCCGCGCCCCCGGAGAGCCGCCGCCCACATTGTTCGAATTCATCCCCGACAATGCCATCGTGTTTGCCGATGAATCCCATGTCTCGGTCCCGCAGATCGGCGGCATGTATAAAGGCGACTACCGGCGCAAGTTCACGCTGGCCGAACATGGGTTCCGCCTGCCCTCCTGTATGGATAACCGCCCGCTCAAGTTCGAGGAATGGGATGCGATGCGCCCGCAATCCGTCTTCGTCAGCGCCACGCCCGCCAAATGGGAGATCGAGCAGACAGGCGGCGTCTTCACAGAACAGGTGATCCGCCCCACCGGCCTTCTGGACCCCGAGGTCGAGATTCGCCCCGTCGCCATGCAGGTGGATGACCTGCTGGATGAGGTACGCAAGGTCTCGGCCGCGGGCTACCGGACGCTGTGCACCACGCTGACCAAACGGATGGCCGAAGACCTGACCGAATATATGCACGAACAGGGCATCCGCGTGCGCTATATGCATTCGGACATCGACACAATTGAACGGATCGAAATCTTGCGCGATCTGCGCCTTGGGGCCTTTGACGTGCTGATCGGGATCAACCTGCTGCGCGAGGGGCTGGATATCCCCGAATGCGGGCTGGTTGCCATTCTGGATGCCGATAAAGAAGGGTTCCTGCGCTCGGAAACCTCCCTGGTGCAAACCATCGGCCGCGCCGCGCGCAACGCCGAAGGCCGCGTGATCATGTATGCAGACCGTGTCACCGGCAGCATGGAGCGCGCCTTGGCCGAGACGAACCGCCGCCGCGAAAAACAGATCGCCTATAATATCAAACACGGGATCACGCCCACCACCGTCAAAAAGAATGTCGAGGATATTCTGGCAGGCCTCTACAAAGGCGATGTCGACATGAGCCGCGTCACTGCCAAAATCGACAAACCGCTGGCCGGGGCCAACCTCAAGGCGGTGCTGGACGGGCTGCGCAGCGATATGCGCAAAGCCGCCGAGAATCTGGAGTTTGAAGAAGCCGCCCGCCTGCGTGATGAGGTCAAGCGGCTGGAGGCTGTGGATCTGGCCATTGCGGATGATCCGCTGGCGCGTCAATCCGCGATCGATGCGGCGGTCGAGGCGTCATCGGCCAGCGCGGGCCGCTCCACTGCGGGCCGTGGCGGAATGCGCGGCGGCAAGGCGCGGCCAAGACGGCGTTAGGCGCTACTGTTCGCCCGTCACACGCAGCCCCAGCACCCGCCAGCTTTGCATGCCGCCGCGGTAATAGCTGATCCTGTCCGCCGGATAACCAGCCGCGATGATGCCCCGGATGGCCGAAGGGGATTGCCCGCACCACAGCCCGTTGCAAAACAGCGCGATCTGTTGCGCCGCCTCACAATCCCAGCCGTCGAAATCCGCCTCGCAGCCCAATTCGCCCAACCGGTCCACCATCGCGTCATAGGGCATATTGACGGCACCGGGGATGCTGCCACCTGCAAACCAGTCCGGCGTGCGGCTGTCGATCACGGTCACCTCCGGGTCCACCAACATGTCGAGCAATTCCAGCTCACCTATCGTGCGCACACCCTCAGCCGGCGTCATCGGCTGGATGCAAAAGGGCGGACAGGCACGAGATGTGCGCGCCCATTCGCCTGTCACCTCGTGGTCATTATCCTGAATCCGGCCAATCTCAACCAGACCATCTGCTGTCTCAACCATGACGGTGGCCATGTCGGGCCGAAGGCGCACCTCGCCCGCCACCTCATCCGCCGCCAGCGCGGCCCCGTCCAAGCCCACATTCCCAACCAGCCCAAGGACAACACCCAAGCCAAAGGCATATATATATCTGATCATTGTCTTTCCCCCCTGATCCTGACCAAACCATGCCGAAACGGGCCGGTCATTGCAAACCAGCCTGCGTTTCTTCTTGCTTTAAATATCCAAATCGCGTCGTGCCGTCACATCGCAACATGCGTTGTTGCAGGGCTTGGCTCCATGCAACACAGCGGTCTGGGCATATCGCGTTCAATTGAATCCAATCAAACGCGATACCTGTTAGCGCAGCACATGCACCGCACAACGGGCGTGGCGCACCACTGTGGTGGCGGTCGAGCCCAGCAGCAGATCCTGCATCCCCGGCCGATGTGACGCGATCACGATGCAATCCACCCCGTGCTTGTCGGCCCAGTCAAGGATTGTCCGGCCTGAATGCCCCTCAACCAACAACGCCTTGCCGCCCGGAATATCCTCGGCCAGCGCCTGCAACTCGGTCTGGATCGCGTTGCGGCTTTCGGTGATGTAATCGGTGGGCATATAGGTGATGGCATAGGTCGGGATCTGCTCCATCACATGGATCAGGGTAATCGTCGCCCCCGCATCAGCAAGGGTTTTTGCAACCTTGATCGCCCCGGACGAATCGCGATCCTCGTCAAATGAAATCGGCACCAGAATATTGTTATACATCGGTTTATCCTTCTGTGATCGGTTCCGGCATCAGACATGGTCTTGCCGCGCTGGTCCTTGATCCATGTCATGCCCGGAACAGCGCGCTAAAAGGTTGCCACCACATCATACATCACCGGCTCGAATGTCTTGCATAACGCGGACAGCTTGCGGTTGCGTTCGCGCATTTCCGCTGTGCGGAGCATGGCCTGAAAATCCTCGCGGCTGCGCCATTGCGAATAATTGGCGATCCGGGTCTGGGCATCGTTCACATGCAGCCCCGCCGCAATAAAGCCCGGCTGCTTTGAGATGAACTCCGCATAGGCGGCATGCAGCGCATCAAGCAGATCCTGACAGGTGCCCGGCGTCATCTCGAATGTGGTCAGCACGGTCTGGCCCTTGGCCGGTGTCTGGATGGTGGGCATCTTGATCCTCCCTTTGATCTGGGGCGCAGGCCCTGAACGCCTGCAAGACCCTGATAGCACTGTTGCCACGTGAACCCAAATCCTGCGGCGTTAACCAAGAATTTACCATTTACCAGCCATTATGGTGCGGGAAAGGGATATGCGATGCCCCGCCAATGCCCCCTGCGCCCGATTGCCGTGCTCCTGACCGCCCTTCACCTGACCGTCTTGCGCCTCACCGTCCTTTCACTGTGCCTGTGCCTGCAGGCCACACCGCTTGTCGCGGGGGCTTGGCAGCGCGAGGCGGGAACCGGCTTTGCCAGCCTGTCCTTCTGGCCCGCGCTGGACGGGGGCGGGAATTACACCGCGCTTTTTGCCGAATGGGGCCTGTCGCCCCGTCTGACCTTGGGGTTGGATGCAGGGCGCTCGGTCTCGGGACAGACCAAGGCGGTGGTTTTCCTCCGCGCGCCTGTGATGGCATGGGCTGACAACCGGATTGCCGCCGAAATCGGATGGGGGGAGATCGCGGGCCAGCGCGTGATCCGCCCCGGCCTGTCCTTTGGCCGCAGCCTTGATACCGCCTATGGCGCGGGCTGGTTTGCCGCTGATACGGTTCTGGAGCTGGATCTTGAGACAAGGGATATGGACATCAAGGCCGATATCACGCTGGGGTTTACCCCGTCCTCCGCATCAGGGCCGCCGGCACCATGGACAGCGATGCTGCAGTTGCAAACCGGCATTGTCGCGCTCAGGGAAAGCCTGCTGCAACTGCGCGAGGCTGGCATCCGCCCGAAGCCGAGTTTCCTGCGCATCGTGCCCTCTGTCACCTACCGGCTGCGCGACGGGGTTGATCTGGAACTGGGCTTTTACCACAGCCTGACCGGATCTGATGAACGCGGGGGTAAACTGGGCCTGTGGATACGGTTCTAGGGAGGGGAAAGCCCAGTCGGCATCCGACTTGCCCATCCTGTCACATCGCCCTATTTCTGGCCCATGGCCCGCGATGCACCCAATCTGATCCGCCCCACCGATACCGGGGCCCGCAGCCTTGCGCGCGGTTTGATCACGCAGGCGCGGCACGCATCACTGGCGGTGATCGAGCCTGATACAAAGACGCCAATGGTCACGCGCATCGCCTTTGGCACCACCCCGCAGGGGCAGCCGCTGTCGTTGATATCCGATCTGTCGCATCATTCACGCGCGCTTGCGGCCAATCCTGCCGCCTCTGTGCTGGTAGGTGAACCGGGGCTGCGGGGCGATCCGCTGACCCACCCGCGCCTGACGCTTCAGGTGCAGACCCGCTTTGTCAGACAGGCTGAGGCCGCGCATGCGGAATTGGCCGCGCATTACCTGCGCGACCATCCCAAGGCCAAGCTGTATATCGGCTTTACCGACTTTTTCTTTGCCCTGTTCGATGTGCAGGCCGCCTATCTCAATGGCGGCTTTGGGCGGGCCTTTGTGCTGACCCCGTCAGATCTGGGGCTGTGATCCGTCAATCATTGTCGATCCGCATGGTCACCGCCACCGTTCCGGTCACGGGCTGCGACCAGCCCAGATGTATCCGGTCACGCGCGGCCCCCTGTTCGGCCTGCGCAAAGGGCATATCATGGCGGATCACATTGGCCTCGTTGCGGATCGCAGAGCGCGCCACGATGGCTTCGGCCTGCCGCGCCCGCGCACCGAATGGCAAAGGCCCCGCGCCGCTGACCACCCAAGTGGCGGCGGGCGTGTTCTGGACATGTTCAACCACGACCGGATTGCGGATACCCTGCGCCACCGAGTTATAGAGATTGCCCGCCACAAGGATGTTGCGCATCCGGCCGAAATCCAGCTCGGCAAAGGATGTATCGACCTGCTCCACCCGGTCAATCAGCCCGCGGATCACGCGAAAGACATTGCCCGTCATTGTCAACCCGCTGATAAAGTGCCCCACGCCATGCGGTTTGATCACAAAGAACCGGAACCACGGGGCAACATCAATTGCCTGAAAGACGTTATTGGTGATGCTCAGCGCGCTGAAGGAAAACTCGCTGTTGAAGTCGGGCAAGTGGTTGTGCTCATTCGTCCATTCAATCGAACAGTTGTCGACATAGTTTCCGGTGATCGTCGCGCGGTTATGGCTTGAGGTCAGGATCAGCCCGCCGGTCCGCACGCCCGCCGTTTCATTGTCACCCTGAAACCAGTGATTGCCTGAAATGATACTTGCCGTTCCACCCAGCACAGCGAAATGCCGGAACTGGGTGATCCGGTTGTCGCGCAGCTTCACATCATTGGCATTGGCGTTCAGCGCAATCGACGTGCGGTTTTGCGCCAGAAGCCCGGTTTCGTTGGACAGGAACTGGCAGCGATCAATCAGCATCCCCTGACAGCCCTGCCCCAGCGATGTGATGCCCCTGTCACGCGGACCGGTGAAAAAGCAATCCTTGACGTGAAAAATCACCCCCGTCGGGGCCAGCATGATGCCGCTGGCACGGCCACGGCACAGAAACTCGATATCAGACATGGAAAACCGCGACAGTTGCGAGAAGCCGCTGAAATCAAGGATATATTTGAACCGCCGGAAGGTGTAATTCTGCGTTCCGGCCGCATCATATAGCGGCATCGACAAGGTAATCTCGCCCGTCCCCACATTCTTGGCGCGGACATAGACCTCGCGGCCCACGCCATTGCCCTCAACCAACGAGCCAACGGGGATATTGGCCACATTGGCCACGCCTGTCAGGCGCAACGGATCGTTCAGCTCATATGTCGCCTGCGAGGTGAACACCTCGGTCTCCCAAGCGGCATTGTCCTCGCAGAAAAACTCTCCGTTGCGGATATGGCGGCGCTGCGCGAATTGCGTGCGGTTGGGCACAGCAGCGGCCATATCAATGGGGCCGCGTATCTGGATGCGCCGCCCGCCCAGATCAAGCGATTCGTGATCCACATTGTTCAACAGCGCCTGAAACGCCTTGCGAAAGGCCAGCACCTCATCCCCGAACGCATCGATATAGGCGGGCAGGTCAAAATCACGGGTCAGCGACAGGATCGCCTCAACCGGCATCTGCAGCGTGCCTTCAAACTGGATGCGGTTGTTGATGGTCAGGCTTTGCCCGATATGGAAAACCCCGCGCGAGACCAGCACCCGCCGCCCCTCTGCCGCCTGATCAGCCGCGACAAAAGCCGCGTGATCATCCGTCACCCCGTCGCCCACGGCGCCATAGTCGCGCACATCGACCCAGTTCATCATGTCGCGGTGGAACACGCTGGTGATGTCTTCGATCACCAGATCATCGATCCGCACGATCCCGCCATTCTGTCCGGTCAGATCCAGCCCGAAATGCCCGTAAAGCGCCTGACCGCCCCAGACCATATCCACGCCCGAGCGCGCCCCCGCCCCCACAATGGCGCTGACTTCCACAACGCTGCCATAGTTTTGTATCACAACCGCTGGCCCTGTCTGCGTCACAGAGGCCACATTGACCCCGCCCGCGCCACCGGCCCATCCCGCGATCCGCACTGTCGGGATTGCGCCGCTCAGCACTTTAATCCGCGCCTTGATCCGCAGATAGCAGCCGGGCAAAAGGGGCGTTTCACCCATATAGCGCAGCCGCTGCACCGTCTGGGTCTTTTGCATTTCCAGACAGCCGCCGAAATCCTGATCCGCAGGCACAAAGCCCGCATTGGCCGCCGCCAGATAGGTATCCGACCCCGGTGTGCCATCCTGACTGGACCAGACATCCAGCCCCGCCTCGAACGGCGGCGGCATCAAGACAACGCCATCGGTAATTGCTTTGTTCATCGGTTTCCCTTTCCACCACGGATGGGCATCACGCCCGGATGGTCAGGGATCTATCAACAATCCGTTAAGGAAGGCCGAGAGCACCGTCACGGTGCTATTTGGCGTGGCGCCGCGGTGTCAGGCGCTGACCGCAGGCTGGCGCAACAGTTGCACCGCATTGATCTGCCAGCCCTCGGGCGTTTGGATCATCTGGTAATCCAGCATATGGATGCGCCCCGCCCCATC
>JBLRWJ010000145.1:0-6940 GCA_047921315.1 Rhodobacterales bacterium
CAATCGAATGTCTACAGTCACGGACCGGGCCTTGGCCGATCTACTGCCGGATTAGAGCATATTGCGTTCAATTGAACTCACCCCGCAGAATGAACGCGTGTTCGTCGAAAACGCTGCCTCATTCTGCAAGGTGAATGCATGAATCCAATAAAACGAAATACGCTTTAGGCGGGCGCGATCCCTTTGATTGTGCCGATCAGCTTGGGGATTTTTTCCTTGAATTTGAAGAACCCCGCCGTGGCATGGGGCCATGCGGCGCTGTCATAGGCGCGGCGCAGGTGGATCAGGCGGATGCCGTCCGGCTCCAGCATCGCGGCAAGCTGGCGCAGGGCGGTGGTGTTGGGGCCGGTGGGGGCATAGGGGGTTACGATCTGCCGCGCGCCGGTGTTGCGTGCCCAGTCGGCGATGGTTTGGGGATCGGTCATCGCTGGCGATGCCTGCCCCAGACGGTCTTGCCAGCGGGTGGCGGTATCGTGCAGGGCGCTTGTCACAAAATCGGTCACATGCGGGGCGATATGCAGCGGGCTGCGGGCTTGGGCCGTGCTCAGATAGGCGGTTGCCAGCGGGGCGGGGGCGCGATCAAACAGGAATGCGGGTGACATGTCATCGTCATGCAGCAGATAGGCGGTAGGCAGGGTGCTGTCTGCGGTGTCATCAGCGGGCAAGGGCAGGCGGGCCACTTCGGGTGCGTCCAGCGGGGCGGCAAAACTGGCCAGGCCTTTGGGATTGAAGCGGCCATTGGTGAAGGTCCGGATGTTGTCGGGGCGCGCCAGATAGGTTTTGCCGCGCGTTTGCAGCCCCGCAACCCAGCGCCAGCCCAGCGTGTTGGAGGCCGGATCACCGTCCAGCAAATGCCGCAAAAAGAAATCCGCCCCCAGCTCCCATGGCAGGCGCAGGGTAAAGACCCAGATCGAGGCGAACCACATGCGCGCATGGTTATGCAGATAGCCGGTCTGCACCAATTCCTGCGCCCAATGGTCAAAGGCGTCGATGCCTGTGGCGCCGTTGCAGGCATCCGTCCAGGCGCTGCGCAGGCCGGATTGGGTTTGCACCGCGTCCAATGCGGCGCGCAGATCGGCCTGATACATATCCCAAACCGTGGGGCGCTGTTCCAGCCAGCCTTTCCAATAGGTGCGCCAGAACACCTCTTGCACATATTTCTCGGCGGCACTGGCGGAATGCCGCGCCAGAACAGATTGCAACACCTCCTCCTCGGTCAACAGGCGGTGGCGGATATAGGGCGACAGGGTCGAGACATGGCTATGGTGCCCGGCCCCCAGATCAAAGTTGCGCATGCGTGCGTAATCCGCCCCGGCATGAGGCAGGAAACGGGCCAGCCGTTCCAGACCGGCAGTGCGGGTGGGGGTGAAGTTTTGCAGGGCGGTGGATTGCATCATGGGGGCCTTGGCGCGTTGTTGAGAGTGGATCATGCAGGCGGCGCGGGCTCGCGCTCGTATCCGGTGCAAGGCGTTACCATTTGCGCCGCCATCTGCCGGGATCAAGGCGCAAGGCCCAAGTATTTCACGCATCATTCCCCGGTGTCATTGCGGGATAAATCTTGTGCAGCCCTTGCAGGTGGGGGGACGCAAGACTAAGACTCCGGTAACACCTGACGACTATGGATGAGTAACAGCAGCAGCAGCAGGCAGGCACATATGAAAGATCCTATTGACGTATACATGAATACCCTTGTGCCCATGGTGGTTGAACAGACCAGCCGGGGCGAGCGGGCGTATGACATTTTCTCGCGGCTTTTGAAGGAACGGATTATCTTTTTGTCCGGCCCCGTGCATGACGGAATGTCGAGCCTGATCGTGGCGCAATTGCTGCATCTTGAGGCGGAAAACCCGTCCAAAGAGATCAGCATGTATATCAACAGCCCCGGTGGCGTTGTGACCAGCGGCCTGTCGATCTATGACACGATGCAATATATCAAACCGAAGATTTCCACCCTTGTGGTGGGGCAGGCCGCCTCGATGGGGTCATTGTTGCTGACAGCGGGCGAAAAGGGGATGCGCTTTTCGCTGCCCAACAGCCGTGTGATGGTGCATCAGCCATCGGGCGGTTATCAGGGGCAGGCCACGGATATCATGATCCACGCCGCCGAGACGCAGAAGCTGAAAAACCGGCTGAACGAGATCTATGTCAAACATACCGGCCAGACCTTGAAAAAGGTCGAAGCGGCGCTGGAGCGGGACAACTTCATGTCGGCCGAAGATGCCAAGGAATGGGGCCTGATTGATGAAATCGTGGCCAGCCGTGGCAAAATGGACGAAGAAAAGGCATAACATTTTGTTGTCCTGCCCCTTTGCGGGGTGGGACAATTTTGACATTGTGGACGCGGTGGGGCTGCCCTAAGCTTGGCCCTGATACCATCTAGATCGGCTGGATCGGTCGAAACTACTCAAGACTAGGCCTGAAAGGGACGATATGGCGACGAATTCCAGCGGCGACAGCAAGAACACCCTCTATTGCAGCTTTTGCGGCAAAAGCCAGCATGAGGTGCGAAAGCTGATCGCGGGGCCTACTGTATTCATCTGTGATGAATGTGTCGAACTATGCATGGATATCATCCGTGAGGAAACCAAGAGCGCGGGACTAAAGGCCACCGATGGCGTGCCGACACCCAAAGATATCTGCGCGGTTCTGGATGATTATGTCATTGGCCAACAGACGGCGAAAAAGGTGCTGTCTGTGGCGGTGCATAATCATTACAAACGCCTGAATCATGCCGCCAAGACCAGTGATATCGAGCTGTCGAAATCCAATATCCTGCTGATCGGTCCCACCGGCTGCGGCAAGACCTTGCTGGCACAGACATTGGCGCGGATTCTGGACGTGCCCTTTACGATGGCCGATGCCACCACGCTGACCGAGGCGGGCTATGTCGGCGAGGATGTGGAGAATATCATCCTCAAGCTGCTGCAATCGTCCGAATATAATGTGGAGCGGGCGCAGCGCGGCATTGTCTATATCGACGAGGTCGACAAGATCACGCGCAAATCCGAAAACCCCTCGATCACGCGGGACGTGTCTGGTGAAGGGGTGCAGCAGGCTTTGCTCAAGCTGATGGAGGGCACCGTGGCCTCCGTGCCGCCGCAGGGCGGGCGCAAACATCCGCAGCAGGAGTTTCTGCAGGTGGATACCACCAATATCCTGTTCATCTGTGGCGGTGCCTTTGCCGGGCTGGACAGGATCATCGCGCAGCGTGGCAAGGGCAGCGCGATGGGCTTTGGCGCGGATGTGAAAGACCCCGATGCCCGCCGCGTGGGCGAGACGTTCAAGGATCTGGAGCCGGAAGATTTGCTGAAATTCGGCCTGATCCCGGAATTTGTCGGCCGTCTGCCAGTGATCGCCACGCTGGAGGATCTGGACGAGGATGCGCTGGTGACGATCCTGACCCAGCCCAAAAACGCACTGGTCAAGCAATACCAGCGCCTGTTCGAGCTGGAGAATGTCAAGCTGACCTTCACCGAAGACGCGCTGAGCGCGATCGCCAAACGCGCGATCGAGCGCAAGACCGGCGCGCGGGGCCTGCGCTCGATTCTGGAGGATATCTTGCTCAACACCATGTTCGACCTGCCCGGCATGGCCAATGTTGACGAGGTTCTGGTGAATGAGGAAGCGGCGATTTCGGCGGCGCAACCGCTGATGATCTATACGGAAGCCAAAAAAGAAGGCGCGACCGCCTGAGACAAGACCAGAAGCGGCGCGATGGATTTGCGGTTGCTCTTGGATATTTGAAGCAAGAAGAAACAGGGGGCTGTGCTGACAGGCGCGGCCCTTTGCCCTTGGTGCCGCTTCTATCTGGACCTTGGCGCGCGCATGAGGCATAGCAGTAACGACGAATAGCGGAGGCTTTGATGGGCATTGTGAACACACTCTTGCGCGCGGTGACCTGGTGGAACGGTCAGACGTTGAACACGCAACTTTATACATGGCGCCGCGGCGTCAAGGTGGGAGAGGATGCGCAGGGCAATGCCTTTTACACCACAGCCGATGGCAAGCGCCGCTGGGTTATCTATGCGGGCGAGGTGGAGGCAAGCCGGATCAGCCCGGATTGGCATGGCTGGTTGCATCACACCTTCAAGGAGGCGCCCAGCGACGCGCCGCTGCCGCGCAAATCATGGGAGAAGCCGCATCAGGAAAACCTGACAGGCACCCCGCTGGCCTATGCACCGGCAGGCTCAATCCGGCGCGCGGCCCCGGCGGAGCGCAAGGATTACGAAGCCTGGACCCCGGAATGATCCGACGCTGAGGAAATGCCCATGTCCGAGTCCAAAACAGAAGTGGCCGTTGGCGCTGCGGTGCTGATGGTTGCCGCAGGATTCCTGTTTTATGCAGGGCAGGTGACGGGCTTTACATCATCCAGCTCCGGCTATCCGGTGACGGCGTCTTTCCGGTCTCTGGAAGGGGTCAGCGTGGGCACGGATGTGCGCCTTGCGGGGGTCAAGATCGGGTCTGTGACATCAGTGACCCTCAACCCCGAGACGTTTCGCGCCGATACGGTGTTGACCGTGAAAGAGGGGATCGTGTTGCCGGATGATACCGCGGTTGTCATTGCATCCGAGGGGCTGTTGGGCGGCAATTTCGTGGAATTGATGCCGGGCGGATCGCCCTTCAACCTTAATCCCGGCGATGAGATCATCGATACGCAAGGCGCGGTCAGCCTGATTTCGCTACTGCTGAAATTCGTGACAGGCGACGGGCAATGATCCGGCGGGCGCTTTGCGGGCTAGCCCATCTGGGGCTGGCCGGGGCGCTCCTCTGGGGCATGTCTGGGCCGATTGTCGCGCAGAACATGCAGGCGACAACAGCAAGCGGCGCAGAGTTGCGGGTGCTGGACAAGATCAATGGGCAGGTTGAGGATCTGATCCTGCCCAATGGCGGCGCGGGCGTTGTCTGGCGGATGCAGATCGAGTTGGGCGAGTGCCGCTACCCTTCCGGCAACCCCGCCGGGGATGCCTATGCCTTTGTGACCCTGCGCCAAGCCAGCCATGATGAGCCGTTGTTCCGGGGGTGGATGATCGCATCGGCCCCTGCGCTGAATGCGCTGGATCATCCGCGTTATGATGTCTGGGTGATCCGCTGCACCACGTCCTGAGGGCTGTCAGGCAGGCCCGGTCCGGTGAAATCACCGTTTTCTGTCAGGGCCTGCTCCAACCGGTGGTGATAGGCCGCGCGGGTGATTTCGACCGCACCGAGTGAGGCGAGATGCGGGGTCAGGAATTGCGTGTCAAACAGGCGAAACCCCCCAAGATTGAGGCGATCCACCAGATAGGCCAGTGCGATTTTTGACGCATCGGTGCGGCGCGAGAACATGCTTTCACCAAAGAACGCCGCCCCGAGGGTGACGCCGTAGACCCCGCCGATCAGCGTTTCCGCCTCCCAGACTTCGAGGGAATGGGCGTGGCCCATACGGTGCAGGTCCAGATAGAGGTTGCGGATTTCGGCGTTGATCCAAGTCTCGTCGCGGTCCGCGCAGCCTGCCACGACATCGGTGAAAGCGGTGTTGATGGTCACACGCGGGGCCATGCGGCGCATCCGGCGGATCAGGCTGCGCGACATGTGGAACCCGTCCAAGGGAAAAATGCCACGGCGGCGCGGATCGACCCAGAAAATCTCTGGATCGTCGCGTTTTTCGGCCATGGGAAACACGCCCGCCGCATAGGCATTCAGCAACAGCGCGGGCGTGATGACCGGATCCGTCATGGACGGGTCCGGCGGGTGCGTAGAGTCCGGCGGGTGCGCAGGGTCTGGCGGGTGCACAGGGTTTGGCCCCTTAGGCGGGAAGGTTCGTTTTCAGCCAATGTTCCAGCCAATGGATGTTATAATTGCCGCTTTGCACATCGTCTTCCTGCAACAGCGCGTGAAAAAGCGGGATCGTGGTATCGACGCCATCCACGATCAATTCCCCCAGCGCGCGCGCCAGACGGGACAGCGCCTCGGGGCGGTCGCGGCCATGCACGATCAGTTTGCCAATCAGACTGTCGTAATAGGGCGGGATCTTGTAGCCGTCATAGAGTGCGGAATCCATCCGCACGCCAAGGCCACCGGGCGCGTGATACTGTGAGATCCGGCCGGGGCAGGGCGCGAAATTCGGCAGCTTTTCCGCATTGATGCGCACCTCAATGGCGTGGCCGTTGATGGTCAGCTCATCCTGTGTGAAGGACATCGGCAGGCCTTCAGCCACGCGGATTTGTTCGCGCACAAGATCCACGCCAAAGATCGCTTCGGTCACCGGATGTTCAACTTGCAGGCGGGTGTTCATCTCGATGAAATAGAACTCTCCGTTTTCATAGAGAAATTCGATCGTCCCTGCGCCGATATAGTTGATTGCGGCCACGGCATCGGCGCAGACCTTGCCGATGCGGGCGCGTTCTTCGGGCGTGATCACGGGGCCGGGGGCCTCTTCAAACACCTTCTGGTGGCGGCGCTGCAGCGAACAATCCCGCTCACCCAAATGCACGGCGCGGCCTTTGCCATCGCCGAAAATCTGGATCTCGATATGGCGCGGCGTGGTCAGGTATTTTTCGATATAGACTTCATCATTGCCGAATGCCGCTTTGGATTCAGAGCGCGCTGTCATGAAGGCGCTTTCCATATCCGCAGCACTCAGCGCCACTTTCATGCCGCGCCCGCCGCCGCCGGCGGTGGCCTTCACGATGACCGGATAGCCAATTTCGGCACCGATGCGTTTGGCATCCTCCAGCGAGGGCACACCCCCGTCCGAACCGGGGACACAAGGCACGCCAAGCGCCTTCATCGTGTCCTTGGCGGTGATTTTATCGCCCATCATGCGGATATGCGCCGCTGAGGGGCCGATGAAGGTGATGCCGTGATCCTCGACGATCTGCACGAAATTCGCGTTCTCGGACAAAAAGCCATAGCCGGGATGGATGGCTTGCGCGCCCGTAATCTCGCAGGCCGAGATGATGGC
>JBLRWJ010000146.1:0-6914 GCA_047921315.1 Rhodobacterales bacterium
CCTAGCTGGAAGGCGGCAGGATCGCCTGTTCAGGGCGCAAGCGTATGCCGCATCAAGGCAAGCGACGCCTCGGTCCAGTCTTGCGACTGTCCTCGCTGCGCTATTCGGTAACCTCGACGATCAGCAGCTCGCGCTCGGATGCGCCGCGCGCGTGATTCAGCGCCTCTTGATATTCAGGCGAATGATAACACGCCTCCGCCGCCTCTACCGATGCAAAGCGCGCCACCACATTGCGCGGACGTTCCTTACCTTCAAGCTGCACAAACCGCCCGCCACGCGCGATAAACGTACCGCCATGTTTGGCAATGGCAGGCCCGGCCAATGCGGCATAGCGCGCATAGGCCTCGGTATCGGTGACAGTGACATGGGCAATCCAGAGTGCGCTCATCCGTTCAGTCCTTCTTTGTCAAACGCCATCCACGATCACCAGATCACGGCGGCTGCTACGCAATGCAATCGGCAAAATAGCCTGATAGTCATCCGAGTGATACCACGCCAAAGCCTGCTCGCGGGTTGGAAAGCGGATCACCACATGGCGCTCCGGCCCATCCCCTTCAACCTGCAGCATCGGCCCACCCTTGACCAGAAACGTACCACCTGCCTTTTCGGCCTGCGCCACGGTCTGACTTGCATAGGTTTTATAATCGTCCGGATCGGTCACATCGATCCGCGCAATGATATAGACAGCCATGCCTTTGTCCTCTCAATCAGACGCTCAACAGGGTTTCAACCGCCGCAATAGCCCCGGCCGCATTTGCAGCATTCGCGCCACCGCCCTGCGCCATATCAGGCCGCCCGCCGCCGCCCTTACCGCCCAGTTCGGCCACAGCCGCACGGACCATATCAACCGCCGAAACCCGCCCGGTCAGATCAGATGTCACACCAGCCGCCACAGCCGCCTTGCCATCAGCATCCGCGATCAGCAGCACAACACCAGAGCCAAGGCGTTGTTTATGTTCATCAATCAAGGAGGGCAGATCCCTGCCAGACACACCGGACATCACCTGTGCAATAAAGGGCACGCCATTGATCGTCTTGACATCCGGCGCGGCGGCTGAGCCTGCACCGCCTGCCATGGCCAATTCCCTTCGCAGTTGCGCCACCTCGTTGCTCAGCGCGCGGCGTTCGTCCAGCAAGGCGCGCACACGCTCGGCCAGATCGGCTGGCTGCGTCTTGAGCGCCTCGCTCACCTGTGCCAGCCGTTGCCCCTCGGCGCGGATATGCGCCATCGCGGCCTCACCTGTCAGCGCCTCGATCCGCCGCACCCCGGCGCTGGAGGCACTGTCACCCAGAATCACGCAAACGCCGATATCGCCCGTGCGCGCCACATGCGTGCCGCCGCAAAGTTCGATCGACCATGTCTTGCCATCCTGCCCCTTGCCGGTATCGGCGCGCCCCATCGACACAACGCGCACCTCATCGCCATATTTCTCACCGAACAGGGCCTGCGCACCGATCGCGCGCGCATCATCCGGTGTCATGATCCGTGTCTCAACCGCAGAATTCTGCCGGATAAAGGCGTTCACTGCGGCGCTGACCTTGGCCAGTTCCGCAGGCGTCATCGCTTTGGAATGGCTGAAATCAAACCGCAAGCGGTCCGGTGCATTCAACGAGCCGCGCTGCGCCACATGATCACCCAATGTCTCGCGCAGCGCCTCATGCAACAGATGCGTCGCCGAATGGTTGGCGCGGATCGCGCTGCGACGCGCATGATCCACTTCCAATGCGCCATGCCCGCCAACACAGACATCGCCCTCAATCACCGTGCCGGAATGAATGAACACACCCGCCGTTTTGCGGGTATCGGTGATCTGCACCAGAAGATCCTGACCGCGCAGATACCCGGTATCGCCAACCTGACCGCCGCTTTCGGCATAAAACGGTGTCTGGTTCATCACGATCTGAACAGCCTCACCCGCCTTGGCCGTGCTCACCTGCGCGCCATCGCGCACCAGTGCCATGATCTGGCCTTCGGCTGTTTCGGTGTCATATCCCAGAAAATCTGTCGCGCCATGCGCGTCCGCGATGTCATACCAGACAGCGGCATCAACAGCTTCACCGCTGCCTGACCAAGCCGCGCGGGCTTTTGCTTTTTGCGCCGCCATGGCCGTGTCAAAACCGGCAATATCAACGCCACGGCCCCTTTCGCGCAGGGCATCCTGCGTCAGGTCCAGCGGAAAACCGAATGTATCATAGAGCTTGAACGCCGCCTCACCGGGCAAGGCTGCATCCTCTGGCAGGCCCGCCAGTTCATCATCCAAAAGCCGCAACCCGCGTTCCAGCGTCTGTTTGAACCGCGATTCCTCCAGGCGGAGGGTTTCTTCGATCAAGGCCTGCGCCTGTGTCAGCTCAGGGTAAGCCGCACCCATCTGCCGCACCAGCGCTGGCACCAACTGATGCATCACCGGATCTTTCGCGCCCAACAAATGCGCGTGACGCATCGCCCGGCGCATGATCCGGCGCAGCACATAGCCGCGCCCGTCATTCGACGGCATCACCCCATCGGCGATCAGGAACGAGGTGGAGCGCAAGTGATCCGCAATCACACGGTGATGCGTTTTGCCCGGACCGTCCGGATCAGTCGAGGTGGCATGCGCGCTTGCCTCGATCAGACTGCGGATCAGGTCTGTCGCATAATTGTCATTGGTTCCCTGCAACAAGGCCGCCACCCGCTCGATCCCCATGCCGGTATCGATAGATTGCGCGGCCAATTCGCGGCGGCTGCCATCCTCGAACTGCTCATATTGCATGAAAACAAGGTTCCATATCTCGACAAAGCGGTCGCCATCCTCGTCCGGGCTTCCCGGAGGGCCACCCCAGATGTGATCGCCGTGATCAAAGAAAATCTCGGTGCAAGGGCCACAGGGGCCGGTAGGGCCCATCATCCAGAAATTATCGTTGGTCGGGATCCGAATGATCCGGTCATCCGACAGGCCCGCTACCTTCTTCCAGATATCCGCCGCTTCGTCATCCGTATGGTAAACCGTTACCAGCAAACGATCCTTTGGAATGTCGAACTCTTTGGTCAGCAATTCCCATGCAAAGGGGATCGCCTCGGATTTGAAGTAATCGCCAAAGCTGAAATTCCCCAGCATCTCAAAAAACGTATGGTGCCGCGCCGTATAGCCGACATTGTCCAGATCATTATGCTTGCCCCCCGCGCGCACGCATTTCTGCGCGGTTGTGGCGCGCGTATAGTCGCGATGCTCCACCCCGGTGAACAGATTTTTGAACTGCACCATACCAGAATTTGCAAACATCAGGGTTGGATCGTTGCGCGGCACCAGCGGGCTGGAGGCAACGATTTCATGCCCTTGCTTGGCAAAATAATTCAGAAAGGTGGATCGGATATCATTCAGCGTGGGCATATGCGAGCTTTCCGGGGAAATTTTATGTCTGCGCTGATGTAGCGGTCAGGCGCGCGCCTGTCCACAGCCGCATGCGCCTGCGAATAGCGCAAAATGAAAAGGCCCGCCATATCGGGCGGGCCTGCACATCACGAATTGCCGCGAATTACGCCTCCAGGACGTCCGGATCGTCACCGCCTTCGCCGCCCATGTTGAAATCCAGACCATGCGACGCGCGGATCTTGTCCTCGATCTCCAGAGCGATTTTCGGGTTATCCCTCAAAAACTGTTTCGAGTTTTCCCGGCCCTGCCCCATCCGCTCATCACCATAGCTGAACCAGGCGCCGGATTTATCGACCACACCTGCCTTGACACCAAGATCAAGCAATTCACCCGTTTTTGAAATGCCCTCGCCATACATGATGTCAAACTCCACCTGCTTGAAAGGCGGCGCCACCTTGTTCTTGACAACTTTGACACGGGTCGCGTTGCCCACCACCTCATCGCGGTCCTTGATCGCACCGATACGCCGGATATCAAGACGGACCGAGCTATAGAATTTCAGCGCATTACCGCCCGTTGTGGTTTCCGGGCTGCCAAACATAACGCCGATCTTCATCCGGATCTGGTTGATAAAGATCACCATGCAATTGGACCTGCTGATCGATCCGGTCAGTTTGCGCATCGCCTGACTCATCAGACGCGCATGCACACCAACGCTGCTATCCCCCATATCCCCTTCAAGCTCGCTTTTCGGGGTCAGCGCAGCAACACTATCGACCACAACCATGCTGACCGCACCCGAGCGCACCAACGTATCCACGATCTCCAGAGCTTGCTCACCTGTATCGGGCTGGCTGATCAAAAGCTCATCAAGGTTGACGCCAAGCTTCTTTGCATATTGCGGGTCCAACGCATGTTCGGCATCCACAAAGGCGCAGATACCGCCTTTTTTCTGTTCTTCCGCCACACAATGCAGCGTCAGCGTGGTTTTGCCCGAACTTTCAGGACCATAGATCTCGATAATCCGCCCCTTCGGCAGCCCACCGATGCCCAAGGCAATATCAAGACCCAAGGAGCCTGTTGATGTCGCCTCGATATCCCGCATGACGTTCGCGCCGCCAAGCTTCATGATCGACCCTTTGCCAAACTGGCGTTCGATCTGTGCAAGCGCGCTGTCGAGCGCCTTTTGCTTATCTGCGTTTTTCTTGTTATCCATTGAAAGAAGATCTGCCGTTGCCACTGTTCTGACCCCTTATTCCACACCCAGTCACGGGCGGCAATGATTGCCTTTTTGTTCTTTAATTGTTCTTTGTCAGGTATGAGATCAAAACAAGAACATTTCAAGTTAATTCTTTGTGGTTCCATCTTTGACCAAACAGGTTAAGGATGGGTTGATAACGGAAATGATACCTGTGACAGATCGCAATATGGGGGGGGTGATGCTGGTTTTCTGGAAGCAAAGGCTGGTGTTTTTGTCCGTTCCCAAAACCGGGACCACGGCTTGGGAAACGGCACTGGCCCCGCATGCCTCGATTGCGGTACTTGATCCGCCCGAGTTGAAGCACGCACCGGTTTATCGCTACAATCGGTTTTTCCGCCCGATGTTTGAAAAGGCCTGCAAGACAGACGGTATAGAGACACTGGCCGTCATGCGCGAACCTGTCAGTTGGCTGGGCAGTTGGTATCGTTTCCGCCGGCGGCCTTTCATGCAAGGCAAGCCGAACGCGACATTTGATGTCACTTTTAACGAATTTGTCAGCGCCTATCTCAAGGGCGAGACGCCCGGCTTTGCCAATGTTGGCAGTCAGGCCAAGTTTCTGGAACCGCGCCCGAACGGGACCGCCGTCACCCATCTTTTCCGATACGAAGATCACAGCGGGCTGCTGGCATTTCTGCAAGACAGGCTGGAGATCCGGATCGATCTGCTGCGCCGCAATGTCTCTCCTTCCATGGATCTGACCCTGTCTGCCGATGTCGAAAAACGCCTGCGTCGCAAATGCGCAGATGAGTTCACGCTGTGGAACTCTATTCCTATAAGGGGCCAGTGAACCGATCGGTGCAAATACAGTAACACCCTTCATTGCAACTGATTATTCACCGTCTCCGTCAGGTCATTGAGCGAGAATGGCTTGGGCAGAAAGACCGAATTCGGGATACTGGCCTGCGCGTCCCCAAAGGATTCCTCGGCATAGCCGGACACGAAAACAACCCTGACATCGGGCCGTTGCTTCAGCGCCTCACGGACCCAACTGGGACCATCCATACCCGGCATGATTACATCGGTCACAAAGACATCCACCTCAAGGCTGGTGTCTTCCAGGGTCTTGAGTGCTTGCTCAGCCGAATCCGCCTCGATCACAGTGTAGCCCCGCAACCGTAACGCGCGTGATGCAAAGGCGCGCACGGGGGCTTCATCCTCGACCAACAAAACCACGCCATCCCCATGCCGCGCCGCGGGCCCTGACACCGATGAATCAGGGTTAACATCAATCATGGCGGGCGACAGATCATGCCCCGGAAACAACAGCGTGAAACAGGTGCCCTGCCCCACAACGCTGTCGACAAAAATATAGCCGCCGCTTTGCTTGACGATTCCATAAGCTGTTGAAAGCCCAAGGCCCGTGCCTTCGCCGGTTCTTTTGGTCGTATAGAACGGTTCAAACACTTTTTGCAATTTATCAGCCGGGATGCCGTGCCCATGATCAGACACCTGAACCGAGACATAGGCACCCGGCGGCAGGGTCACGCGATCGCGCTCCAAAGGTTCGCGCAAAAACACGCCCTCAGTCTCGATCCGGATTTCGCCGCCCCCCGGCATCGCATCACGCGCGTTGACCACAAGGTTCATCAGCACCTGTTCCAACTGTCGTTTATCGGCGCGAATAGCCTGCTGTACCGGTTCATGCGTCAGCGTTAACGTGATTTTCTCACCAACCAAGCGATTGAGCAGATGTGTCAGGTCCGACAAGGTGTTGCGCAGGTCAAGCACTTCGGGTCTGAGGGTCTGCTTGCGCGAAAATGCCAGAAGCTGGCCCACCAGCGCCGCGGCACGGTTGGCATTCTGATGGATCTGGACCAGATCCCCGTAATCCGGATCGCCCTGATCATGGCGCAACAGCAGTAGATCGCAATGACCTGAAATAGCCGTCAGCAGATTGTTGAAATCATGCGCCACCCCGCCTGCAAGCTCTCCGATGGCCTGCATTTTCTGGCTTTGGACAAACTGCGCCTCCAGCGTCTTGAGTTCGGTGGCATCCGTCAGAACCGCAATCAGGGCTGGCTGGCCGCGATCATGAACCTTGTTCAATGTGACCTGAACGAAAACTTCGTTATCCGAACGGGTTAATCGCAGGAACTCAGAATGGTTCCCAGTCTGGCCATTGGCAGCCTCTGTCAGCCAGTCCGCGATGGATCTGCCCAAACCTTCCATCAAGTCGGACAGCCGATGCGGCGCGGTATCCTTGCACCCCAACAAATCCCTTGCCGGCCGGTTTGACAGCAAGACAGATCCCGTTGGATCAAGCTTCAGCAATGGCACCGGAAGCGCATCGAGAAACCGCCAAC
>JBLRWJ010000147.1:0-6902 GCA_047921315.1 Rhodobacterales bacterium
TGGCGCGATACGGCATGAAAGCTATCATCTGGGCACAAGCGAGGATGACCGTCGCATCAGCTGGTCGGTTGCAAAATCCTATCTCTCGGCACTGATGGGGATCATGCTGGAGGAGGGCGCGATCGACAGTCTGGATGATCTGGTAACCAAATATGTCCCCGCGCTGGCAGGCACGGCCTATGACGGGGCCAGCATCCTCAACGTGTTGCAAATGGCCAGCGGTGTGACCTTCAACGAGGATTATCTGGATTTCAATTCCGACATCAACCGCATGGGACGGGTGCTCGCCTTGGGGCAATCCATGGACGGCTTTGCCGCAGGACTGCGCGACACCTTCACCGCGCCCGGTCAGCAGTGGCAATATGTGTCCATCGACACCCATGTGATCGGGATGGTCATCCGCGGGGCGACGCGGCGCAGCATCCCCGATCTGATGCAGCAAAAGCTGATCGCGCCCATGGGGCTGGAGGCTGATCCGCTCTATATCACGGATGGCTATGGCACGGCCTTCGTGCTGGGCGGGCTGAACCTGACCACCCGCGATTATGCGCGTTTCGGGCAGATGTTCCTGCAGATGGGCGAATGGAACGGGGCGCAGATCGTACCGGTTGATTGGGTTGCCGCCTCGACAGAACCATCCGCCCCCACAGCCCCCAGCGCCGAACAATACGGCCTGCAATGGTGGATGGCCCCCGATGCACCGCCGGGCGAATATTACGCGCGCGGCATCTACGGGCAATATATCTACATCAACCGCGACAAGGGCGTGGTCATTGCCACCAATGGCGCGGATCGCAATTTCCGCACAGCGGGGGCGAATATGCAGAACATCACCATGTTCCGGCAGATTGCAGATGCTATGTAAATGACCAGACAAGACAAAGGAAAACGCCATGGTACTGGATAAATACGCATCCCTCAACGTGTTGGGCGAGGCGCTTGCCCCCTGCTCGCTTGATCCGCTGACCGGATTTTTCCGCGATGGCCATTGCAATACCTGCGCCGAGGATCAGGGCAGCCACACAGTCTGCGCCATCATGACGGCAGAGTTTCTGGCATGGTCGAAATATGTCGGCAATGACCTCAGCACCCCGCGCCCCGAATTCGGGTTTCCGGGGCTGCGTCCGGATGACCATTGGTGCCTCTGCGCCGGGCGTTTCCTGCAGGCCGTGGATGAAGGCTGCGCCCCGCGGATCAATCTGGATGCCACCCATAAAAGCGCGCTGGAGATTGTCCCGCTCGAAGTGCTGGTGCGCCACGCCCTGCCAGAATAGCCAGCCCAGCGCATGCGGCAACTGCGGGTTTGAGTATTTTTGGAACAATGAAAGCGGTGCGGCGCGTTTCTTTTTGCCTGAAATATCCCGGGGGGAGTCCGCAGGACGGGGGGCAGCGCCCCCCTGCCCCGTTCCTGATCTGGGTCAGACCTTCATGTCAAAGCCAAGGTGCTTGGCAACGGTAAAGATGTCCTTGTCACCGCGCCCGCACATGTTCATCACGATGATATGGTCGGCGGGCAGATCTGGGGCGATTTTTGCGACATGGGCCAGTGCATGGCTGGGTTCCAGTGCGGGAATGATCCCTTCCAGCGCGCAGGAAAGCTGGAACGCCTCCAGCGCCTCCTGATCGGTGATGCTGACATATTTGGCGCGGCCAATATCATGCAGCCAGCTATGTTCCGGCCCGATACCGGGATAATCGAGCCCTGCAGAGATTGAGAACCCCTCGAGGATTTGTCCGTCCCCGTCCTGCAGCAGATAGGTCCGGTTGCCATGCAGCACGCCCGGACGGCCGCCGGTCAGGCTGGCGCAGTGTTGCATGGTCTCGTCCACACCTTTGCCACCGGCCTCGACCCCGATGATATTGACCGATGGATCGTCAAGGAAGGGGTAGAACAGGCCCATCGCGTTGGAGCCGCCACCAATGGCCGCGATGATGGTGTCGGGCAAGCGGCCCTCGCCCTCTTGTGCGGCAAGCTGCCAGCGCACCTCCTTGCCGATGATCGACTGGAAGTCTCGCACCATGGCCGGATAGGGGTGTGGCCCTGCCACGGTGCCGATGCAATAGAAAGTATCGCGCACATTGGTGACCCAGTCGCGCAGCGCGTCGTTCATCGCGTCTTTCAGGGTGCCGCGCCCGCTGGTGACAGGCACCACCTCGGCGCCAAGCAGGCGCATGCGGAACACATTGGGGGCCTGACGTTCAACATCATGCGCCCCCATATAGACGATGCATTTCAGACCGAACTTGGCGCAGACCGTCGCCGTGGCCACACCATGCTGTCCGGCGCCGGTTTCCGCGATGATGCGTGTCTTGCCCATGCGGCGCGCCAGAATGATCTGGCCCAGCACGTTGTTGATCTTATGCGCGCCGGTGTGGTTCAGTTCGTCCCGCTTGAGATAGATCTTGGCCCCGCCAAAGTGCTTGGTCATGCGGTCCGCGTAGTAAAGCGGTGAGGGGCGGCCGACATAATGGGCCCAGAGGTCATCCATCTCGGCCCAGAATGTGGGATCTGTCTTGGCCTTTTCATACTCCTCTTCAAGCGAGAGGATGAGAGGCATCAGGGTTTCCGAGACGAAACGCCCGCCGAACTGGCCGAAACGGCCCTTGTCATCGGGGCCGGTCATGAAGGAATTGATCAGGTCTTCGGGCATTTTGGCACCTTTGTTTGGCTTGGGGTTGTATCTAGCGCCTCTGCCCCTGCCGGTAAAGCCACAGCATGGGCTTTTGCCCCGCCACCCCTGCGATCACGATCATGTGACCCTCAGTCTGAAACTCATGCGCGCGGGGCGGCGTGTCTTGGGGGTTTCCTTCATCCCTGAGGGTGCATGACGTAACCGAAAAGGATCACGAAATGACCAATTTCATCATGGCCAAATTCATCACAGCGATAGCTGCAACAACCGCATTTGCAGCGCCCCTTTCCGCGCAGACGGCGATTGGCCTTGTCGGTGACACACCATCGTGAGCATTGATACCGCGACCGCGACGGTCACACACACTGTGACGCTGGAGGGCCCTGCATTGCTGGGCATTGATTACCAGGCCGCGACCGGCCAGATCATCGGGGTAACCCGCGAGCAGGCGATCATGCCCTGATCGCGGCATTGCCTGTTATCCGACCGGAACAGAACAAAAAATCAGGGCTGTGCAAGGAAACCCGCACCGCCCTGAATTGAAATGGAGGTTCAGCCATTCCGATGACCCGAAATGGCTGATGATACGTCAGTGACGCGATAGCGCCTGTTCGATCTGCGTCATCGCCGCGACCGGATCACCCAGCACGCCATCAGCCCCGACCGTTTCCGCGATATCCGGGCGCAGATGAACAATCTCACCCGCGACATAGACCAAGGCCCCCGGCGTCAGCAGGCGCATGGCGCGGATAAAACGCGCCAGCGGCATGATCATTGTCTCTGTCGAGGCTGACAGGCCCACCACCGGATAGCCGCCCAGATGTTGCGACATCAGCAGTTCATCATGGTCCTGGCCGATTTCCAGATCAATTTCCCAACCTTCGCGGCGAAACAGATCTGCGGCCATTGATACGCCCATGACATGGGTTTCACCGGGACAGGCGGCAAACATCGCGCGGCGGGTGGTGCCGCCTTCGCGGTCATAAAAGATTTTCTTCATCCCGCAGATGATTGCGGTTAATCGGCTGGTTGCCAGCGTGACCTGCAGAAAGCCAAGTTCATCAGCATCCCACATCTTGCCCAATCGGCGGGCCGCACCGGTGATATAGCCGATATACAGCTCGGAGATCGGCAGGCCATCCGCCTGCAGACCCGATAACATATCAGAGGCTGCCGCATGCCGATCAGACAGCAATGCGGCAACCAGCGTATCAATTTCGGCAGATGTGGCATGGTGATCTGACAGCTGCGCCCGTTTGGGGTGTTCTGCCAGTCGTCGCACGACTTCTCTTGCCAGTTCGGCCACGGCGTCTGCTTCCAGACGTTCGGCTTGGCGTTCCGCAACTGTGAGTGCGGATGCAAATAGTCTTTGATCGATCACGGCGTCCCTCCCGCGACAATTTCAAACGCACGGTTGCCGATCCAAATTTACCTGTGCAGCCCCTCCCCTATCGGGGTCCCTGTGCTGTCACGTGGTTTCGCGCCTTAGATCGGTCCTGCGGTAGGCTGTAGGAGTGCAAAGGTATACCGAAAACCCGAATCGTCAAAAGAAATCTGGAAATATTTTGGAACCGGCGCGGCTCAGCCCTGCAGGCGGGGTATCTTGCTGCTTGCAGCACCTTGTTGTGCTGCCAAGACGAAAGCGCGGATCATGTCACGATCCTTGATCCCCGGCGCGCTTTCAACGCCCGATGCCACATCCACCTGAACCGCCCCCGTCAGGCGCACCGCCTGTGCGACATTGGCCGCTGTCAGGCCGCCCGCCAGAAGCCACGGTTTGGTCCAGTATTTACGCGCCGCCAGTAACCGCCAATCAAAGCTTAGCCCGTTGCCACCCGGCAAAACCGCCCCGCGTGGAGGTTTGGCATCCACCAGAAGTTGATCCACACAAGGCGCATAAAGGTCTATTTGCGCCAGATCATCGGGACCAGCAATGCCGATGGCCTTCATCACCGGAAGGCCATAGCGCGCCTTGATGCAGGCAACGCGTTCCGGCGTTTCGCGCCCATGCAGTTGCAACATATCCAGCGGCACCTGCGCGATGATCGCGTCCAGCGTGGCATCATCGGCATCGACAACCAAACCCACTTTGGCCAGCCCAAGCGGCGCGGCCAAGGCCAGATCGCGGGCCTGCAAGGGCGTGACATAGCGCGGCGAGGGGGGGAAAAAGTTGAACCCGGCATAGGTTGCGCCGCCATCGGCCACAGCAATCACATCCGCCTCGGAGGTCAGGCCGCAAATCTTGACTTTGATATCAGATGCCATCTGTTGCCGCCTTGCCCCACGCTTTGGTTCCGCGGCTGGATAAACGGTTCAGGCGGGTTCGTCCAGCAGGGCCAGAACCTCATCCCGGTCCTGGTTCTTGAGGCGTTTTTCACGGCGCAACTCACGCTCCAGCGCCTCAACCTCGCGGGTCCGGCGGGCGGCCTCGGCGCGATGCTTGTGTTCACGCAGCCATTCCCAGACAAAACCAATCAGCACACCCGCAATAATGCCACCGAAGATGACAACGAATAAGGGCAAGCTGATCTGCGCGCTGAAACCGACCACCCCGGCAAGGGTGTCCGGCAACAATGTCAGCGTGACCAGATCACGGTTGGCCGTGGCCACAATGATCAGCGCAATGGCCAGCACGGCCAGAAAGGCGTAGCGGATATACAACATGGGTTCGGGTCACTTTCCGTTCAGGCGGTCACGCAGCAACTTGCCGGTCTTGAAAAAAGGTACAAATTTCGCATCCACCGGCACGGTTTCACCCGTGCGCGGGTTCCGCCCGATGCGGGCATCGCGCTTTTTGACGGAAAACGCCCCAAAGCCGCGCAATTCCACCCTGTCACCGCGCGCCATGGCATCTGTGATCTGTTCAAAGATCGTATTCACGATCTTTTCCACATCACGCTGGAACAGATGCGGGTTTTCATCGGCAATTTTCTGAATCAGTTCCGATCTGATCATCGGTCATATCTCCCCGGGTGCAGTCATCTGCGTATCGCTGCTTAGAGCCGACTATAGAAAGAAACATCGTGTCCCGAAACAGGAACGATGTGAGAAATCAGGTATTTGACGGGGTCAGAATGGCTGGCATGCGGTTTTTTGCCGTGTTTTTGCCGGTGCTGCAGCGGCACATGCTAAGATGCTGCATTGCGGCGTGGGCGATAACGCCTTGCGCGGGTCTGGCGTGCGCGCTTGATTCGCACATGCAAACGGCCCCGCCATGGGGCGAGGCCGTCGATTTCCTGCGTGGTCCGACCGTTCAGGTCAGGATCACTTGTCGCCTTTCAGCGCGGCGCCAAGAATGTCACCCAGCGATGCACCCGAATCGGACGAGCCATACTGTTCCACGGCTTCTTTCTCTTCGGCGATCTCACGCGCTTTGACCGAGACACCCAGACGGCGTGTTTTGCTATCCACGTTAGTCACGCGCACATCAACCTTGTCACCGATCGAGAAACGCTCGGGGCGCTGCTCGGAGCGGTCACGGCTGAGGTCAGAGCGGCGGATGAAGGACTTCATGCCTTCATATTCCACTTCGACGCCACCCTCTTCGATCGCGGTCACAGTCACGGTGATCACCGATCCACGCTTCACGCCGCCCACGGCTTCGGCAAATTTATCGCCACCGAGTGCTTTGATCGACAGGCTGATGCGCTCTTTCTCGACATCGACTTCCGACACAACGGCCTGAACCACATCGCCTTTGCGGTAGTTCTGGATCGCATCTTCGCCACGTTCGTCCCATGACAGGTCAGACAGGTGAACCATGCCATCGATATCGCCGGGCAGACCGATGAACAGACCAAATTCGGTGATGTTCTTGACCTCGCCCTCAACCTCGGCACCCTCGGGATGGGTTTCTGCAAACACTTCCCACGGGTTGCGCATGGTCTGCTTGAGACCGAGCGATACGCGACGCTTGGCGGCATCGATTTCCAGCACCATGACTTCCACTTCCTGCGAGGTGGAGACGATCTTGCCGGGATGCACGTTCTTTTTGGTCCAGCTCATTTCCGAAACATGGACCAGACCTTCGACACCAGCTTCCAGTTCGACGAACGCGCCGTAATCGGTGATGTTGGTCACGCGGCCTGTGTGGACAGAAGACAGCGGGTATTTGCCTGCCACCAGATCCCACGGATCTTCCTGCAGCTGCTTCATGCCAAGGCTGATGCGATGGGTTTCTTTGTTGATCTTGATGACCTGCACCTTGATCGTCTCACCAATCGCCAGAATCTCGGACGGGTGGTTCACGCGGCGCCATGCCATATCCGT
>JBLRWJ010000148.1:0-6755 GCA_047921315.1 Rhodobacterales bacterium
GAGGGCAGCCCCGCATAGGTGACCGCCTCGACCGCCGGATGCGTTTCCAGCCAGCTTGCCACGGTCATGGCATTTTCGACATGGCGCTGCATCCGCAGGCTGAGGGTTTCGATCCCCATCAGCGTGTAATGCGCCGCTTGCGGGTTCATCGTCATGCCCAGATCACGCAGCCCGATGGCGATACCGTGGAAGGTGAAGGCCAGCGGACCGAAGGTTTCATGGAATTTCAGACCGTGATAGGCGGGTTCTGGGGCGGAGAGGCTGGGGAATTTATCGGAAGCCGACCAGTCAAAGCGCCCCGAATCCACAATCGCGCCGCCTGTCACCGTGCCATTGCCTGTCAGGTATTTGGTGGTGGAATGCACCACCAGCGTGGCGCCATGGTCAATGGGGCGGCACAGGTAGGGCGTGGCAGAGGTGTTATCGACGATCAGCGGCAGGCCTGCTGCATCCGCGATCGCGCTGATCGCGTCCAGATCGGTGATATAGCCGCCCGGATTGGCAATGGATTCGCAGAACACGGCGCGGGTGTCATCGTCAATCGCGGCTTTGACCGCATCCAGATCATCGAAATCCACAAATTTTGCCGACCAGCCGAAGCGTTTGATCGTCTGGCTGAACTGCGTGACTGTGCCGCCATAGAGCCGGGTGGAGGCGACGACATTGCGCCCCGGTGCCATCAGCGCAAACAGCGCCATGATCTGGGCCGCATGACCGGACGAGCAGCACACCGCGCCGACACCGCCCTCAAGCGTGGCGATACGTTCCTGCAGCACAGCCACGGTGGGGTTGGTCAGGCGGGAATAAATATAGCCCACCTCTTGCAGGTTGAACAGGGCTGCGGCGTGATCGGCATCGCGGAACACATAGGCGGTTGTCTGGTAGATCGGCGTCTGACGCGCGCCGGTGGCGGGATCTGGCCGGCTGCCGGCATGAACCTGCAGGGTATCGAAGCCGTAGCTGGGTGCATCTGTCATTGAATTCTCCCTCCGGTTATACTGAATTGACCAAATCAGTAGGGCATCGCGGGCCGCATCACAACGGGGCAGCGCGGGGCAACAGGCGGGCAATGACCCGGAAAGGACAAATCATGCGTTCTGTTTTTCATCTGGCGATCCATGTTCACGATCTGGACGCGGCACGCGAATTTTATTCCGGCGTGATGGGGGCCGAGGAAGGGCGCAGCACCGATACCTGGGTTGATTTTGATTTTTTCGGCCATCAGCTGAGCCTGCATCTGGGCACGCCTTTTCCAAACGCGGATACCGGACGCGTGGGCGATCATATGGTGCCGATGCCGCATTTCGGGATCGTGCTCGGGCTGGCGGACTGGAAGGTGCTGGCGGCGCGGCTGGAACAGGCGAGCATCGATTTTGTCATTCCGCCCTCTGTCCGCTTTGAAGGGGAGCCGGGCGAGCAATGGACGATGTTTTTCCGCGATCTGTCGGGCAATCCGATCGAGGTGAAGGGTTTTGCCGATACATCAGGGATTTTTGCATCCTGATTGTTGCGCGCGGCTGTAGCCGGGGCCGCAACTGGCCTCAGCGCATCCAGAAACCGGCTTTCTTGATCTGGTTGCGGAGCATTTGTTCGCGGCGCGGCAACGCGTTGCGATCAAACAGGGCGCGCAGTTTCTGGCCGCGGCCCTGATAGATCATCCGCTTTGCCGGCTCATAGGTTTTGAGAACGCGTTTGATGCGGTTGGGGGCCGCGATCTCTTCCAGCGTTTGCACCACCGCATCGCTTTCGCGGGCATAGAGCAGCGGTAACAGCCGGTAATGGCAGCTGACCGCGCCATCCAGTAACCCCGCAGGCAGGGTATCGCGCCCGCCACCAAAGGACTGGATCACCAAGGGCAGGGCGATCTGGTCCAGCCACGGGGTCAGTGTCTGGCAGACCAGTTCGGGCGGCGGTGTGTCACGGATGGCAAGGGCCATGTCCAAGAACCGTTGCCCAAAGACATGCGGACATTGATAGAAGAAGAACCCGGCGTTGAAATACAGGTATTTCTGCCAGTATTCATCCGGCTGGTCATGGTCCAGAGAGCTGTCGAAATCCAGCCCGAACTTGTCATAAAGTGATTTCCAGATGGCCGCGTAGCCCGGTCCGTAAAGCGCGATCTGGGGCCAAGTGCCTTCGCGCCGCAATGAGGCCGTGGGGCGCGCAAAATCAAACGGCACCGTGCCGATCTCTCCGGTAATCAGCGTATCGGTATCAAAGAACACGAAGGGTTCACCCTTGGGCAGGGCAAAAAGTGCCTCGATCTTGTTGCCATAAGGATAGGCCGCGCCAAAGTGGTGGCTGTCAAAGCGGATCACCTCGGCGTTCATATCGGCCAGCAGCGACAGGGTATCGGCATCCGTGATCTGCGGATCATCCGGCCATAGCGCGCCCGGTTGCGGCATTGCGACAAACAGACGTCCGGTAAAACCGGGGCTGTTTTTGCGCAGGCTGGCGGCGAATAACAGCGCCTCATATTGCAGCCGCCCTTGCTGGGCGACGATCAGTATATTGAAGCCGGTCGGTTCTTTTTGCTGCTTTGCCATGTTTGGCCCTGTCACATTCTGCCGGATGCGTATCAGGTGGTACGCCCCGCGCCCTCTGCCCGGGCCTGTCACGCGCCGCCGTTTCGGGAAACTGCCTTTTGCGCAACTATAGGCGGGTTCTGTTCCCGGAAGGAAGCGGAATGGCCGCCTGGCTGTGACTGTTGCGATTGTGCATCTGCGCCTCTTGCAATCGGGGGTGCGGATGAACAGCTATCGCCTTCATGCACGTGTCGTTGCGTGACATCCCCGCGCGCCTGGGGCAGAACCGGAGGGTGAGTTACGTGTCGACCCGCAGCGCCCAAGCTGTTAGGAGATGCGGCACGGCACGCCCCAGAAAATAGTGACCACGGATTGATGATACAGAAAAAGCCATGGAGCGAGCGGTGGCTGGAACGACTGCCAGCAGATAGCCTGCTATTGCGGCTGTTGCTGGAAAGCTTTCACGAACATCGCTGGAAATATATGGCCGCATCCGCAGCCATGGTGCTGGTTGCTGCCTCAACCGCGTTATCTGCATGGATGATGGGCGAGATCATTGATACCCTGTCCACACCGGAAGACCGCAGGCGCGTCTTTATGGTGGGCATCGGCGTGGCGATGATTTTTGCCTTCAAAGGGGTGGCCTTTTATATTCAGGCCGTGTTGATGGCGCGGGCCGGAAACCGGATTGTCGCGCAAAAGCAGATGCAGCTTTATAACCGGCTGTTGAAACAGGGCGTGGCCTTTTTCAACACCAACGAATCCTCTGATCTGTTGTTGAAAATCACACAAAGCGCGCAGGCGGCGCGGCGGGCGATTGATACAATCGTGACCGGGTTCATCCGGGATCTGCTGACGCTTGTGGGGCTGGTTGCGGTGATGTTTTACCAGCAGCCCTTCCTGTCTCTGATCAGCCTGATTGTCGGCCCTTTGGCGCTGTTCGGGTTGCAGAAAATTCTGCGCACCGTGCGTGCTGTGATGGCGCAGGAAATGGCGGGCCTTGGTGAGATCATCAGGGTTGTGCAGGAAACCTCCACCGGGGCGCGGGTTGTCAAGGCCTTCGGGCTGGAGCCGCGCATGGCGGAACGCATGGATGGCGCGGTGCGGCAGGTGGAAAACCGTGCCAACCGTCTGGTGCAGCTTGAAGCGGCCACAATGCCGCTGCTGGATGTGATCACCGGCCTTGCGATCGCGTCGATCGTGATCCTGAGCGCTGTCAATATCTTTGGCCAGACACCGGGCACACCGGGGCAGTTGATGTCCTTTGTGACGGCGTTTCTGATGGCCTATGAACCTGCCAAGCGGTTGTCGCGGATGCGGGTGATCATCGAATCCGCGATGGTCGGGATCAAGATGATGTATGAGCTGCTGGATGCCCCGCAAACCCTGATCGAGGCCCCTGATGCGGTGCCGCTGCAAGACGGGCCGGGGGCTGTGCGGCTGGAGGATGTGCATTTCGCCTATGGCAACAACCCTTCCGTGGTGAACGGTGTCACAGCCGCGTTTCCTGCGGGCAAGACCACCGCGCTTGTCGGTCCGTCCGGTGGTGGCAAGTCAACGCTGCTGAACCTTGTGCTGCGGCTTTATGATCCGGTCGAGGGGCGTGTGCTGATTGACGGTCAGGATATCAGCAAGGCCAGCTTTGCCTCGTTGCGCAGCAAGATTGCCTTTGTCGGGCAGGACACATTCCTGTTCTCTGCCTCGGTGCTGGAAAACCTGCGGCTTGCCCGTCCCGATGCCACCGAAGAGGAGGTGATCGAGGCGGCCAAAGTGGCCCATGCGCATGAGTTCATCGAAAAGCTGCCACATGGCTATGAGACACAGATCGGCGAGAACGGCGCGTTTCTGTCCGGTGGCCAAAGGCAGCGCCTGTCGATTGCCCGCGCTGTGCTGCGGCGTGCGCCGATCCTGCTGCTGGACGAGGCGACAAGCGCGCTGGACAGCCATTCCGAGGTTCTGGTGCGTGACGCTTTGGCGCGGATCACCGAAGGCGTGACCACCATCGTGATCGCGCATCGTCTGTCCACGGTGATGAATGCCGATTGCATCTGCTATCTGGAGGCGGGGCAAATCAAGGAACAAGGGTCGATCGAGGAACTGCTGGCCCTGAACGGAGAGTTCAAGGCGCTGCATGATGTCCAGTTCGGCGGCGCGCGGTCCGCGGCGGGATAAGGCCAGAGCAACAGACTCGGCCGGGGGAACAGGTGCCGGTCTTGCAGGCGGTTGGATGCCCGCCACAAGACACCGCCCGATGGCGGCTGCGCCGATGTCATAAAGCTGTGGCCTTGTCAGCAGAGCACCACGCCGCCCGGCCAGTTGACCTGACATACGGCCCTGATCAAAATCATCGTCGATGGGATTTAAGTGGTGGGCGACCCTGGAATCGAACCAGGCGTGCGTCTCCGCGAGGGAGTTACAGTCCCCTGCCACACCTTGCGGCCTGTCGCCCACTTGCGCCGGTTGCCCGCCGCGTGAGAGGCTGATTAATGCCCCGCCAGCGGGAGGTCAACAGGAAAAACCTTGCAGCTTTGCCGCCTGCGGCGCATGTACGGGCGCAGCAGGATTTTTGGCAACCGAATGGGGGCGGGACAGTATGAAAAAGCCCAAATGGGTCGTGGAAAAAGAACAGGCGCGCAAATCTGATGCGAATGAAACGCTGTGGCTTTTTGGCTTGCATGCGGTGCGTGATGCGCTGGTGAACCCGGCGCGCACGAAATTGCGGCTGGTGGTGACCAAAAACGCGCATGACAAGCTGGAGGATGCAATTGCCGCCAGCGGTGTTGTGCCCGAGGTGGTGGACCCGCGCAAATTTTCGGTGCCGATTGATGCGCAATCGGTGCATCAGGGGGCCGCGTTGGAGGTCAAGCCGCTGGATTGGAGCCGCGTGGCCGATATCTGCGCCGGCGTGCCGGGGCGTGTGCCACGGGTGATTCTGCTGGACCGGGTGACTGACCCGCATAACGTGGGCGCGATCCTGCGTTCCGCCGAGGTGTTCGGGGCCTGTGCTGTGATCGGCACGCGGCATCACTCTGCGCCGGAAACAGGCGCTTTGGCCAAGACCGCCAGCGGCGCGCTGGAGCGGCAGCCCTATCTGCGGGTCCGCAATCTGGCCGATACGATGGAGGAGTTGCGCGCGATGGGCTATATCCTGCTGGGGCTGGATGGCACAGCGGGGCAGACCATCGAACAGGCGTTGGAGGGGCGGCGCGACCGCCCTGTGGCGCTGGTGCTGGGGGCCGAGGGGCCGGGCCTGCGGGAGCGGACGCGCGACACCTGCGACCATCTGGTCAGGATCGCCTTTGCGGGGGATTTCGGATCGCTCAACGTATCGAACGCGGCGGCGGTGGCGCTTTATGCGTCGATGGAGCCATAGCGCAGGCGGTATGCGGTAAATCGCCCGTGATATATGGCCTGCGGCGTGAATCGGGCACCGCTCTCGCGGCTATCACAGGTTTATTACCGCATCTTCATATTCCCTTCACGCTTCCTATCTCAGTATAGAAGGCGCGCTATCGGAACATACGCGCTTTCTTCACTGTCCCTCGTTCCGTGACTGGCGCCCAAGCTTTGACTTGGGCGCTTTTTTGTGTCGCAGCGCTTTTTTATGCCATTGCCAAAGCCGGACCCTTGCGGGGGCACGGTGCGGTAGTATTGTGAATCCATGAGCACCGATTATTCAGACGCCTTTTTGAAAGACATCCTGAAGCGCACCCGCCGGGTTGCGGTGGTGGGGGTGTCAATGAACCCGGTGCGGCCCAGCTATTACGTGGCGCGGTATTTGTCGCTCAAGGGGTTTACGGTCATCCCGGTCAATCCCGGCCATGCGGGGGAGCGGCTGTTCGGGCAGAGCGTTCTGGGGCAATTGTCCGATATCGAGGGCGGCGTGGATATGATCGACATTTTCCGCCGGTCCGAGCATGTGCCGCCCATCGTTGAGGAGGCGTTGCGCCTGTTTCCCGATTTGCAAACGGTCTGGATGCAGATTGGTGTGGTGAATGAGGCCGCAGCCGCGCAGGCGCAGGCGCGCGGCGTGGATGTGGTGATGAACCGTTGCCCCAAGATCGAATACCAGCGCCTGTTCGGGGAGTTGCGGATGGGTGGTTTTGCGACGGGTGTGATCTCATCCAAGCTATAGGCTGCGCGGTGGCGGCGGTATTTGGATATTTGAGGCAAGAAGAAGCAGGGCGCGGCGCTAGAGCGTATTTCGTTTTTTTGGATTCATGCATTCAC
>JBLRWJ010000149.1:0-6629 GCA_047921315.1 Rhodobacterales bacterium
AACCAGCTCGGAGGACGCCGCCGGAGAATTTCCACCACTTTCGAGACACGACCTCCGGTCGCGGTTCATCATGACAATGGCCGCCAACAACCTCGCGAGATTACCCCGGTTGCTGACGGCATGACGCGGCAGAACGCCACCAGGTCCATGCGTCGAAAGCACCGAAAGGCATGGCGATCAAATCACCCAGACCTCATGACGGGACAGCGTTCCGGTTCGGGGACTATTTCAGCGGCCTGTTAGGGCCTTTGGCGGCGCTGCCCGATAAATGCGCGCCTCCTGTACGAAAAAAACCTGATTCCCATCGTAGCACCTTGTGACTGATTGCCCCCAAGGCAACAGATCAAAGGAGGTGTTGCGATGAATGATCTCGCAGTCAGGCCACGCGCCAAAACGGCGGATCGATTGGCCAATGCGGCGCTGACAGCCCGCCATGCCCGCCTGTTCGAGATGCTGCGCCAAAGGGAATTGGCCAGCCGCGCCCTGCGCCGCCTGCACCATGGCAAAGACAGGCGCGATGACCTGCCATTGCCATCAGCCGCAGCCCTTGCCGCCACATTGCAGGCTCATTGCGATGTCAGGCTGTCGTGATCATCCTCATCCCGCTTGAACCCGGTTGCCACAACGAACTTTTCGGAACTATCCGCCCGTGACGCCGCTGGCTTGACATTCATCACCTTGCGAAACCGCAGCTTGAGCAGCTTTTGTAACTCCGCCTCGGCACCGCCCGCCAGCACCTTGGCCACGAAAGTGCCGCCCTCTTCCAACACATCAAAGGCAAAATAGGCCGCCGCCTCGCATAGCGCGATAATACGCAAATGGTCGGTCTGCTTATGCCCCGAAGCCGAGGCCGCCATATCCGACATCACCACATCGGCGCGCCCGCCCAGCCACGCCTTGACCTTGTCATCAGCGTCATCTTCCAGAAAATCCAGCTGGTGAATCTCGCAGCCCGCAATCGGTTCAACCTCTTGCAGATCGACCCCCAGAATGCGCCCCACGCGCTTTCCCTGCTTCTCGCCCAGCGCATTGACGCGGGTAACCGCCACCTGACACCAGCCGCCCGGCGCACAGCCCAGATCAACAACCCGCGCCCCCGGCACCAGAAAGCGGAACTTGTCGTCCAGCTCCAGTATCTTATAGGCCGCACGCCCGCGAAACCCGTCCGCCTTGGCGCGTTTCACATAAGGATCGTTCAACTGGCGCTGCAACCACAAAGTCGAGCTGAGCTTGCGGCCCCGCGCCGTCTTGACCTTGACAGTCAGATCGCGCTGCCCCCGGCCCGAGGTGGCCTTGGCCGCCCCCGCAGGTTTGTTCTTTCCCGGTGTCTTCTTCTTATCGGTCATAACCGCTCCGCAAGGCCCATCTGGCCCTTTCATTGTTCTTCAAATACTCAAAATCACACGGTTGCGCCATGGGCCATGATCCGCGATCAGAACGGACCATCCTCCAGCACCCCATCCGCGCTCATCTGTGCATAAAGCAATCCCTCGCGCAGGCCGCGATCCGCCACCGATAACCGGTCCGTGGGCCATAGCCGCAGCAATGCCTGCAGGATCGCGGCCCCTGACATGATCAGCGCCTGACGATCCTGCCCGATCCGCGGATCACGCCGCCGCCCGACCGGACCCAGATCCAGATAGTTGCGGATGACCTTGTCGATCTGATCGGATGTCATGCGCAAGCCGTCCACCTTGGTCCGGTCATAGCGTTTCAGCCCCAGATGGCTGGCCGCCACTGTCGTCACCGTGCCCGATGTTCCCACAATCTGAAAGCCCTCGCGCTGTTGCTCGTCCTTATAGGGGGCGAATTCGGCCAGATTTTCCTCGAAATACCAGCTCATCAGTGCAAACCTTGCCGCATCATCCTCCACATCGCTGAACTGGTCCCGCAGCGTCGCCACCCCCAGCGGGACCGAGATCCAGTCCACCACCTTGGCGGCTGGGAACGGGCTTTGCGGCGGGTGGAACCCGGCATGCAGCCGCATGATCGCGCGCGGGCGGTCGCGCTGTGGCACCGAGGACAGGTCAATCCAGACCAGCTCGGTCGAGCCGCCGCCAATATCGACAACCAGCAGCTGTTCCGTTTTGGTCGACACCAGCGGCGCACAGGAAATCACGGCCAGCCGCGCCTCTTCCTCGGTCTGGATGATCTCCAGCTCCAGCCCGGTTTCGCGTTTGACCTGCTGGATAAACTCGCCCGCATTGCGCGCGCGGCGGCATGCCTCGGTGGCAACCAGCCGCATCCGCGTCACCTTGTGGCGGCGCAGCTTTTGCTGACAGATACGCATGGCCTGCACCGTGCGCGCCATGGAGGCGCGGCTCAGCATGCCAGAGCTTTCCAGACCGGCGCCAAGCTGGACCGATTTGGAAAAGCTGTCGACGACATGGAACTGGTTGCCCTTGGGTTGGGCAATCAGCATGCGGCAACTATTCGTACCCAGATCCAACGCGGCATAAAGCTGCGTTGCATCGGGCGGTGTCGGCGCGGGGCTTTCAACCGGTATCGGGAACGCGCCCGCACCTTCGGGACGCTTGGGCGTCATGGGATACGCCCTCCATTTCTGAGTTACCCTCAAGGTAGTGGGATCACGGCCTGCGCGCAAGGCTCACGGATCGTTCAAGATGATGTTTAGGATTTTTCCGATCCCGGCCAGTGGCGCAGCAGGGCGTTTTCAGGTTAGACCACGCGCAGGTCGCAAGGTGCTGCCTATCTGTCGAAAACCGCCCCTTTGTCGCAGACAAAGGGCAGTAGACAGGGCGAACCGTATGAAGGGGAATCAGATCATGCCCGACGTTACCATCGTTTATTGGCGCGATATTCCGGCGCAGGTCATCGTTGGCCGCGGGCGGAGCGGGTCAAAACGGCAACTGGCCGAGCGCTTTGAACAAGCGATCGACCGCGCCGCGATGAAAACGGGGGCCGCCGGGACAGATGCCTATCTGGCCGAGTGGCGCAAAGCTGATCCCTATACGGTCGAGGGGGAAAACCCCTCGGATATCGCCGAGGCCGAAGCCCAAAGGCTTGAGGCCGCATATGATCAGGACCGGATCAAGGCCCTGATCGCCAATGACGGATGGTCTGATGCCTGATGGGCAGGATCACGCAGCACCTGTGGGAGGCCGCGATGGCTTTGTTGAATTTCCGCAAACGTGATGACAGCGGGGCACAGGGCAACAGCCCGGCCAATGCGCAGGTCGAGGCATTGCTGCAAGGCTACTCGATCGAGGTGATGCCGCGCACCGCCGAAAAGGTCGAGGATTTCCCCGCCCTTTTGCCCCCAGGCACCCGCGTCTATATCGCCCATATCGACGGCACCCCGATTGAGGATATGCTCGCCACCGCCCGGCGTCTGGCGCGTGACGGATTTTCCGTGATGCCGCATTTTCCGGCCCGGATCATCCGCGACCGCGCCATGCTGGCCGATTGGATCACCCGCTACCAAGGTGAGGCGGGCGTGGATCAGGCGCTGCTTCTGGGCGGCGGTGTCAGCACCCCGGCGGGTGAGTTTGACAGCGCGATACAACTGATGGAGAGCGGGCTGTTTGACGGGTTCAGCCGCTTGCATGTGGCAGGTCATCCCGAAGGCAACCGCGACATTGACACCGATGGCACCGACCGTCTGGTGATGGAGGCACTGCATTGGAAACAGGCATTCTCGCAGCGCACCGATGCGAAAATGGCCATCGCCACGCAATTTGCATTCGAGGCCAAGCCGATCATCGCATGGGCAGACCGTCTGCGCGCCGAAGGCATCGATATGCCCATCCATATCGGAATCGCAGGCCCGGCCAAGCTGCAGACGCTGATCAAATTCGCCATCGCCTGCGGGGTTGGCCCCAGCCTGAAGGTATTGCAGAAACGCGCCATGGATGTGTCCAAGCTGCTGTTGCCTTATGAGCCGACGGATGTGTTGACCGAACTGGCCGCGCACAAAGCCGCCAATCCCGATTTCAATATCGAACATGTCCATTTCTTTCCGCTTGGCGGGATTACGACCAATGCTAAATGGGCCATCCAGCATGGCGGGCGCGCGGGCGTGCCTGCCGCGCAGCGCTGAGCGACACAGCCCTCCTCGACACCGGCCCCCTCACAGACTTTAGGATAAAATATGACCCGCACGATCATCGAATCCAAAACCAAGACCGCAATCATCGGCTTTGACCAACCCTTCTGCGTGATCGGCGAGCGGATCAACCCGACAGGTCGCAAGAAACTGGCGGCAGAACTGGAAGCGGGGGATTTTTCCACCGTTGAAAAGGACGCGCTGGCGCAGGTTGCGGCGGGGGCCACGGTTTTGGATATCAATGCGGGCGTTGTCTACAATTCCAACCCCAACCCGAACGAGACCGAACCGCCCCTGATGCGCAAGATCCTTGAACTGGTGCAGGGGCTGGTCGATGTGCCGCTCTGCATCGACAGCTCTGTGCCCGCCGCCCTGGAGGAGGGGCTGAAGGTCTGCGAGGGGCGGCCTTTGCTGAACTCCGTCACCGGCGAGGAGGAGCGGCTGGAATTCGTGCTGCCTTTGGTCAAGAAATACAATGTGCCGGTTGTGGCCATCTCGAACGACGATACCGGCATTTCCGAAGACCCCGATGTGCGCTTTGAGGTCGCGAAAAAGATCGTGCAGCGCGCCGCGGATTTCGGCATTCCCGCGCATGACATTGTGGTTGATCCGCTGGTCATGCCCATCGGTGCGATGGGCACTGCGGGCCTGCAGGTTTTCACGCTGGTGCGCCGCCTGCGCGAGGAACTGGGCGTGAATACCACATGCGGCGCCTCCAATATCAGCTTTGGCTTGCCCAACCGCCACGGCATCAATAATGCGTTTTTGCCGATGGCCATGACAGCCGGCATGACCTCCGCGATCATGAACCCGATCGCCCTGCCGGTGCCGATGTCCAAGATCGAGGAAAAGAAACTCGCGCTGGCGGCGGCAGGTATCATCGTGCCCGAGGACATGGATCTGGAACTGTTCTGCCAGTTGACCGGGCTGGGTTCAACCAAGACGCGCGCCGGTTCCGAGATGGAGGCAATCCGCGCTGCCAATTTCCTGACCAATAATGACCCCTCCGGCGCTGACTGGATCAGGTTCAACCGTGCCCCTGCCGTGGAGGGGGATGGCAGCCGGGGTGGCCGCTCCGGTGGCGGGCGCCGCCGCCGCGGCTGATCCTGTTGCAACGGACCTGAAGGACCGGACCCGCAGGAGCAGACCTGAAGCCTTCGGTTTGGTGCGTTTTTCACAGCTTGCTTTTGCAACTATGCGCGCCGCGCCTCGACACGGCAGAGGGCGCGCTTTAGGGATAGGCCTGCCGCATGTGCCACAGCGGCGGTGCATGCAGGGGCTTGGCCATGACCGTATTCGAGCGATTTCTTTCCCTCTGGGTCTTTCTGTGTATCTTGGCGGGCATTATTCTGGCAAATCTGTTGCCGGGGTTGTTTGGCCTGTTGGCCTCGCTTGAATATGCCTCGGTCAATCTGGTTGTCGCGGTGCTGATCTGGGCAATGGTCTATCCGATGATGGTGGCGGTTGATTTCAGCGCGCTGACCCGTGTCGGAGAGCGCCCCAAAGGTTTGATCATCACCCTTGTGGTCAACTGGCTGATCAAGCCATTCACCATGGCGGCCCTTGGGGTGCTGTTTTTCAACCATGTGTTCGCAGATATGATCGACCCGGCCAATGCGGGGCAGTATATCGCGGGGCTGATCCTGCTGGGAGCTGCGCCTTGTACGGCGATGGTGTTTGTGTGGTCCCAACTGACAAAAGGCGATCCGAATTACACTTTGGTGCAGGTGTCGCTCAATGATGTGATTATGGTGTTTGCTTTTGCCCCCATCGTCGCGTTGTTGCTGGGTGTGACAGACATTGCCGTCCCGTGGGAGACGCTGGTCTTGTCAGTTGTTCTTTATGTGGTGTTGCCTTTGATCGCGGGCGCGGTGACGCGGATGCGATTGATGGGGCAGGGGGGCGAGGGGGCGGTTGCGGCCTTTACGGCGCGGGTCAAACCGGCCTCGATATTGGGGTTATTGCTGACGGTTGTGCTGCTGTTCGGGTTTCAGGGGCATGTGATCCTTGAAAACCCGTTCCTGATCGTGCTGCTGGCAACCCCGATCCTGATCCAGTCCTATGGCATGTTCGCGCTGGCCTATTTCTGGGCATGGCGCTGGAAAGTCCCGCATGATGTGGCGGCCCCTTGTGCGCTGATCGGGACATCGAATTTCTTTGAACTGGCTGTTGCTGTCGCCATCGGGTTGTTCGGGTTGAACTCTGGTGCGGCTTTGGTGACTGTTGTCGGGGTGCTGGTGGAGGTTCCGGTGATGCTGTCATTGGTGTGGTTTGCCAACCGCACACGCGCGCAATTCGCCTCGTGATCCTGCGGATCGGTTGCGGTGCAGATATCTCGGCCAAACGCCGCAATCCACCCCGATCCTGCAGACGGGGCAATCGGCAGTGACGCATTGTCAATCCAGGGAATGTGGCGTCAATCAAGGGCAAGTGGCGGAGGGGATGGGTCTAGAATCGAACGTTCTCCACCCCTTAAGTCATTGAAATAATTGATACTAGACTGAGTTTGAAACTTGTTCGGTTCAAAAGGGTCTGGCGGCGAAACACATGGGCGCTCGACCCC
>JBLRWJ010000150.1:0-6594 GCA_047921315.1 Rhodobacterales bacterium
TCTACAACCTTGCCGCCATCCCTGTTGCTGCGCTTGGCCTGCTGCATCCGATGATCGGCGTTATCGCCATGACTGCCAGTTCACTGTCAGTCATCGGTAACTCCTTGCTTTTGAAGCGCGCGAATCTGGAGGTCAAAAAATGACGCAACATTCCAAAGCCGAACCGTTCAAGGGGTTCCCTGGTATTCTGCGCTCCCGTACCGGAGTGGCGACCCGCATTTTACTTGCCGGTGTTGGGCTTGTGCTCGCTTTCGAACATCGCGTTCATCTGCTTGCCAGCCTGCCGTTTCTTTTGCCGCTCGCAATATGCCTGATAATACATTTTTTCATGCATCGGGGTCACGGAGGCGGCAATGGAAAGTTAACCGACAAATCGGGCAGCGCACCATAGAGAGAGTGCTCTCCCGACGAACTCAATCAAGGAGATCACGAAAATGATCCAAACTCGACGTAGCATTCTCGTTGCCGCGGGCGGTGCGTTGATCGGTGCAGGGCTGTTCCTGTCCTTTGGCACAGACGCGCGCGCCGAAACCCCGCTGACCGATCTGCTTGCGCGGACGCATATCCACGGCCTTGCGGTCGATGGGCAAAACAGCGGGCGGTTGCTGATCGCGACCCATCACGGGTTGCATGCGCTGGATCTGGACACCGGCCTGACCCTGCGGATATCGGATCATAGTGACGATCTGATGGGGTTTGTCGCTGATCCGGTTGCCCCCGGCGTGTTTCTGGCCAGCGGCCACCCGGCACGCGGCGGTAATCTGGGGGTGATCGCCAGCCGCGATGGCGGCGTGAGCTGGGCGAAAACCTCGGATGGGGTCAACGGTCCGGTCGATTTCCACCAAATGGACATCAGCAAGGCTGATCCATCTGTGATTTGGGGCAATCATGGCGGCCTACAGCGCAGCCGTGACGGTGGCCAGACATGGGAACAGGTCGCGGATGCGCCCCTTGGGCTGATCAACATCGCCGCGTCATCTCGCTCTGCCGAACGGCTTTATGCCGCGACAGAGACGGGGCTTTTCGTCAGTGACGCTGATGCGCGCAACTGGCAGCGCGCCCACCCCGCCGATGCGCCTGCCAGCTTTGTCGAGGTGATGGCAGACGGGATGATCCATGCCTTCATCCTTGGCGAAGGATTGGTGCGCCGGCATGAGAATGGCGGCGCATGGGAACAACTGCATCCCGGCTTTAACCAGCGTTTCCTGCTCTACTACACCGCTGATCCGGTCAATCCCGACCACGTATTCGCCACAACCCAACGGGGCGAAATTCTGACCTCAGAAGATGGCGGGCGCAGTTGGCGTCAGTTCGGCACGGACTGACCCAATGCCCATTTCACAATCCAACCAAGGAGAAGATCAATGACACGTACCCGTACACCACAGATCCTTGCCGCAGCGATGATCCTGGCCTTCAGCGCACCGGCATTCGCCCAGATAAGCGACGATGATCACACCGCCCATCACCCGGAGGCCGCGACCAGCGCACCCACGCCGGGTGACGCGCCGATGCAGGGCATGATGGACATGATGACGCCCGAGATGATGCGCGAGGGCGGCATGGAGGACGGCCCTATGGGGCATGGCATGATGGGCAGGATGGGCCAAGGCGGAATGCCCATGGGCCAGATGATGCGCGGCCATCACGGTGCGATGGGCGCACACGGCCTTGGCCCGGACGCGCTTTATGGCATGCCGCAAGGGACTGTCAGCGAAATGACACCCGCGCGCGTCGAGGCATTTCTGTCACATCTGCTGGAACGCCACGCCAACCCGCGCCTTGAGTTGGGAGAGGTCGCGGAAGCGGAAGATGGCAGCATCACAGCCGAGATCGTCACAACTGACGGATCGCTGGTCCAGCGCTTGTCGTTCAACCGTTATCCCGGCTTGTTCCGGCAAATCGACTGATCCTGCATTAACTGGCCGCCGACGGTTTGCCATCGGCGGTCTCACGCATCTGATAAGGAGCCAACGATCATGAATTTAGCGGGAATGATGCATCACGGAACAGGAATGATGAATAACTGGGGTTGGGGGCTGCACTGGATATGGATGATCCTGATCCTTGCACTGATCGTCCTCGTGATTGCTGCGTTGGTCAAATATCTGATGAAATGAACGCGAAAGGACAGAACATGAGCTACACATATTACCGCATTATCGACGCGCCTTTTGATGACGTGGATGCCCGCGTGCGTAAGGCACTGCCCGAGCATGGCTTTGGTGTTTTGACGGAAATTGACGTCAAGGCCACCCTGAAGACCAAGATTGATGCCGAGATTGACGCCTATCGCATCCTTGGGGCCTGCAACCCCGGCATGGCCTACAAGGCCATTCAGGTTGAACCGCGTGTGGAGGCAATGCTGCCGTGCAACGTGATCCTGCGCGCCGTCACAGGCGGGGTTGAGGTCAGCGCCATCGACCCCGTGGCTTCCATGCAAGCGGTGGGAAATGCAGAGCTTGATGCGATTGCGTCTGAGGTGCGGGACATACTGATCAAGGGAGTCAAGGCCGCATGACCAATCATGACAGCAGCAAACTCACGCGCGCCATCGTTTCCCGCGATGGCGCGCGCACGCCCAGCCTGGCGGAAGCCCCCGAACTGCCAATCGCATTCTTTTCCTTTGCCCTGCATTTCGTTTGGGAGTTCGTTCAGGTGCCGACCTATACCGGCATGGCCGAAATGGCACATTGGGAAGCCATCAAGATGTGCATGTCGGCGACCTTTGGGGATGTTGGCTTTGCCCTGACCGCCTTCTGGATCGCCAGCATGGCTGCGCGCAGTCGGGGCTGGGTTCATCAGCCGGCACGGTTGCCAGTCGCGATCTTCATTGCCGTGGGGATCATCCTGACCATCGGGTTCGAGTATTACTACACCAATATCAGCCTGCGATGGACCTATTCGGACCTGATGCCACTTGTCCCGCCATTTGGCACCGGGCTAAGTCCCCTCCTGCAATGGCTTGTCATCCCAGCGCTTGTAGTCTGGTTGACCCAACGTCATCTAATCGGCGCAAAGGCCATACGCGAGGGCGCGGGATGAAGCTTCGGCTTACGCGGATTTCAACACAGGTGTTGCAGCCCGTAACGACGACAGTCGTTGCCGGGTTTGCGGTTCACAGTGTGTTTATGTCTGCGACAGATGTGTTGGAGAAACCGCGAAGGCGATGGCAGTCAGCAAAAAAACTTGCGCGGCAATGATCCCGAGCGAGAACAAAGCCAAGGCCACGCTTGTTGCTGGTCGGCACCCATGCCGTTCAAGCCAGATCTCGGCCAAGGCCACGTGAAGTGGAAGCGCGCTGATGAGGGTCGCATACAGATAGACACCGGAAAGATTGCCAAACGCGGAGGCCCAGAAGGGCCTGCGCGTGTGCGTCGGCTGTTGGTACCACGCAACAGCGCTGCGGCACTTAAAGGGTCGCTTCGTGAACATCATGCAAACGCTTGTTCAAGGGCGGCCCATTGCCTTGAGCCTTCATAGGCTTCGATCCCGGCAGTGACCAATCCAATGGGGAATTGTGCGCATTTACTCTTTAGAACTGATTGGAACTCGGGGCTTATGAATGTTATTCTCACGATTCATCGGACGATTATGCCAGATATGCGATGGGGTGAGATGGACGACAACTTTGATCTCGAGCGTCTGGATAATTTCCTGTCGTCAGACGACAGCCCTAAGAATAGCATGATGGTGTCTGATCTGGATGGTTTCCTGCATGGGATCATCTGTTCTCCATTAATCATTCCATCTGAAGAATGGATTCCATTGGCTTTGGGTGCAGCTCCAGCTGACGTTCCGGGATGGGTGCTGCGTGACGTAGACGATCTGTACAGAGGAATTCTCCAAGGCTTGATGTCTGTTCCGCCCGTCGTTGAACCGATCTTCTGGCTCGCTCGCGAAGGTCACGTGATTGCAATGGATTGGTGCGAGGGGTTCATGCAAGCCGTTGCCCTTCGCCCCAAAGAGTGGCTCAGACTGACCGAAAGCGGAACGGATGGACATTTGATTACTCCTATCATGGTCCACCTATTGGACGAGCAAGGCAACTCAGTCTTAGGAATATCCCAAGACAAGCTTGATAATGCACTTGCTGAAGCGGCCAATGCTATTCCTGCCGCTGTGGAAGAGATTTTCTCATACTGGGGTTCTATTGCTGCGTGAGATTTGACTGTATCTGCCCCGCGCGTCTTAGGCATTGATCCATCTTGTTATCTCATTTCGAGTGTGCGGGCCCCGGACGCCAGCCGGTCAGGCCACTCCGGCCAGTTTCATGGCCTCTGCCGTGAGCCGAAGGCGCTCGTGTGCACTCATTCCTTCCTTGGCTTGAGTCGGAGAGAAGTCGATGGCGAGACGTTTGGCGGCGTAGAGAGGAGCGGCAATTGTCTGGGCGGCAGACAACTTCACATCACATAGTTGGCGGCTTTTGGGATAGACGTGACCTTCACGGCACGCGATCAAAAACCAAGCACTGGTTCCGCGCTCCAGCACGCACTCGGTCGATTTAGCCCCATAACGGTAGCTGCTGGAACTGGGGCCAGCGGGGAGGCACTTCACGCGTGCGCCCTTCCATCCCGCCTTTGGCAGAATTCCAGCGAGTTGACGTTCCGCTTGAACGGCATAAGCGGCCAGAGCAGCAGCATTCGGAATGGTGAAGGCACTTGCCTTTCGGTGGCATCGCGGATGATTATCGGGCCATTCACAGCTGGGTGATATGTCTGATCTTTTCTGGCTGACCGAAGCGCAGATAGCGCGTCTGACGCCCTATTTTCCTAAGTCTCACGGCAAGCCAGGGGTGGATGATCGGCTCCTACGACCTGACAGATTCATTCTAAATCCGATCCACCAGATGCCGGGACTGAACAGCTAGGTGGCGCTGGTCGGCCCAACGCCAGCATCGTTTAGTTGCTCGGGGTCGGGCAACCCACGCAGGCTTTCCATCCCGAACGCCACCAGGAATTGCGCGGTCGTCACAAAGGTATAGGGCGCGCCGCGCCGGGGCTCGCGCGGGCCTGTCGCGATAAGACCTCGCTCGAATAGGCGCCCGATCAGATCCCGGCTGATCTCTTTACCGAAGATCTCTTTCAGCCCGTCGCGGGTGACCGGCTGGTGATAGGCGATGGCGGCCAGCACAGCGACATCGAACTCATTCAGATCAAGGAACTGATCTCCGACATCGGCTGCGGTGCGGATTGCCAAAGCATAGGCAGGACGCGTGCGCAACATCCAGCCGCCCGCCACTTTGGCAACCTCAAAAGACCGCCCCTCCAGCTCAGCAGCCAGATCCTCGACCATCAAATCGACCGAGACCCCCTGCCCCACCACGCGGGACAGATCTTCCCTCGGCACCGGCGTTGCACTGGCGAACAGCACGGCCTCAATCCGCCGCATCCATTCGCGCCAGCGCAGCTCTGGCGGCAGATCAGCCAATTCGCGGTCCAGATCCGGCTCGGATTTGTCTTTGGCCATGTTCACACTCCGTAGAGCCGGAAGCTGTTCCGCCCGGTCAACTCACGCACCGCGCCGAGATCGACAAGCCGATCGCACAATCGCCGCGCGGCGCGATCCGGCAAGGGCAGCGCCGCGGGTGCTATCGCCTCTTGGGTCAAAAACATCTCGACCGCCGGCCCGGCCGCTTTCGCGCGCAGTTTCGGGGCAACGGCTTTCAGATGGTCTGCACGGCGCGCGAGGTCCACGGCAAGACGCCCAGCGTCGATCGCCGAAGCCACTACAGCGCGATGACAGGCGAGACGCAGCGCGTCACCGCGCTGGCGCAGGTCGGCGCGTTTCAACCCGGCGGCCAGAAGCGGGAGCACATGATCCCAACCAAGCGATTGGGCCAAAGCCGCGTCGGCCAGGATCAGCGCGGGAAGCTCATCCCGCGGGAGGTCCGTCAGAACCGCGTCCACCACCATCGCTGCGCGGGCCACCGGCGCGCCCCGCCCTGCATCAAACCAGCCCGCGATCTGTGCGGCCTGTAGATCAGGGAGCGCCCGGCAGAGCGCCTTGAGCGAGACCGGCCGCTCCACCGCACGGCGCCAGTGCATATAGATCTCTCCCGCCGGGCCGGGCAGATCGCCGGGGCGCAGCAAATGCACTGCGTCACGCAGGTCACTTGCCCGTTCAAGACGTCCCGCAAACGCCACACAGGCTTCCGCGGCGCGCAGCGCAAGACGCGCGCGTAACAAGGCGTGGGGGACCTCTGTGTGCTCCAACACAAGATGCAGGTGGCTCAGCGCTGCCCCTGACAAAAGCGCCACATCTTCAAGGGTTTCTGCACGCGCGGAGGTGATCCAGGAGGGCATCCGGGGTATCATCTCAAAGCCATTGATACTTGTGTCGCGGGTAAATGTCATGCCGAGACACTATCCAATAACGGCGCTTTCGGCCAGATATTTATCGCCAAACCGCCTCACCTTGCCGCACGCAGCTATGTCCAATAAGTTTGCATTATCGGTCATTGGTAGATATGCTCAGCAGCATGGCAATGTCGTTTTAGTTTCATGGGTGGATTCGGGCGAAATCGCCTCTCTCGCCCTCGAAATTTCCATTTAATCGGTGGACTGGGCTCTTGCTCAATCTGTGGACTCGTTC
>JBLRWJ010000151.1:0-3228 GCA_047921315.1 Rhodobacterales bacterium
GTCAGCCCATCAAGGAAGGATGTCTGGAGTGCGGCAGTCCCGGAGGCGATCCAATCGGCACCGGACCTGAGATCTTGCTGCATCGAAATCAATGGCATAGTCATGAACGACACCTTCTGTTGCCTTGCGGTTTGTTTCAATTTCGTTCTCCACATCATGGGCTTGTTTCAGCCAGTAGCGGATATCGGACATCAGGCGCGCGCCCTCGCGGATGCCGCTTTGATCGCCCTCGGACAATCGTGTCTGGATATCGATCAGTTCTGATTTCATGATCCGTAGCTGCAATTCGACCAGTTGGATCGTGACCTGCAATGCGGCTGAACGGTCCTGCGAGGCCGCCGCAGACGCAGCGGACCCCGCGGGGGCAGAATGGCCAGCCAGATCGGCCGGATTGGTCAGGTTTATGGGATCAGTGGATGCGCAAGGGCCGTCGCGGGGGGATTTGTCTGTCATGTTGCTCTGTGTGCCTCATAGAGTGTTGCCCCGTCCGGAAGACATAAAAAAACGGCGACCGGGTGACCCCGGCGCCGTTCCTGTATCTCTTCCAGCTTGCACAACTTATACGATAGATCGTGCGCAATGTCAAGTTTTTTGGATAGCCTAAACCTGACAACCGACCGGTTTCATTAAGTAATTTTTAACCACAGATCAGTTGGCGGCACCGGCATGGATCAGTCGGATTGACCTTGCTGCGCGCGCTCGGCCTCGATCCGGCGCCAGACGGCGACATTGCGGTTATGCTCTTGCAATGTTTCGGCAAAAGCGTGCCCGCCGGTGCCATCCGCCACAAAGAACACATAAGGCGTATCATCGGGATCAAGGGCCGCCAGAATACTGGCGCGGCCCGGATTTGCGATTGGTGTCGGCGGCAAGCCTTCGATCACATAGGTGTTCCACGGTGTCGCGCCGCGCAATTCGCTTTGCCGCAAACCCCGCCCCAGCACGCCCTCACCGCGTGTGATGCCGTAAATTACTGTCGGATCGGTCTGCAGCCGCATACCGCGATTGAGGCGGTTCACAAAAACCGAGGCGACCTGCCGCCGTTCATCCGCCACACCTGTCTCTTTCTCGATGATCGAGGCAAGGATCAGCGCCTCTTCGGGCGAGGCCAGCGGCAGACCGTCGGCGCGGTTGGCCCAAGCCTCGGTCAGTATCCTGTCCTGCGCCGTGCGCATCCGCGTCAGCAGCGCTGTGCGGTCATCACCGGGCACAACCTCGTAACTGTCAGGGGCCAATGACCCCTCTGCCGGAACCTCGGCCACCTCGCCTGTCAGAACATCCAGACGCGACAGTGCATCAACAACCTGCCAGCTTGTGACCCCTTCGGCCAGGGCAACACGAAACCGCGTGTCAGACTGGCCGCGCAGCTGGGCATATTCGGCAGGGGCCTCATCATCGGCGGGGCTAAAGCTGATGCGTTCTTCATAGCGCGACGTGGCCGGATCAAGATCCCGCACAACAATAGAGGCGCTGTTTACCCCGATCCGGTAGACAACCTCGGTGCCGCAGGTGCTGGGACCACCGCGTGTGATGATATCCGCGATCCCGTCCATCGACGCGCCTGGCGGTATCAGAAAGCTGCCTGCCTTCAACTGATCAGCCTTTTCGGCGTAATCAACACCCAGCCGGAAGATGCGTGCATTGCTGATCGCGCCCTGATCCGCCAGCGTGCGGCTGACCCGCGCCATCGACGATCCGCGTTCAACCTGCAGGCAGATCGCCTGCTCCAGCGGCCCTTGCGCGGTATATTCGCGCTGCCCCCACAGAATCACACCAGCCAGCAGGAAAACCACCACGATCAGAAACGTCACCGCATTCGAGGCGATATGGCGCCACATCAGCCCACCTTTCCGAAAAGGACACTGGCATTGGTGCCGCCAAAGCCAAAGGAGTTGGACAGCGCCACGTCAATCTTGCGCGCGCGCTTGGCATTCGGCGCTAGGTCAATCGGTGTTTGCACAGCGGGATTGTCGAGATTGATGGTGGGCGGTGCAACCTGATCGCGGATCGCAAGGATCGAAAAGATCGCCTCGATCGCCCCTGCGGCCCCCAACAAATGCCCCGTGGCCGATTTGGTCGAACTCATGGTGACATTCGCGGCACTATCGCCCAGCAGCCGTTCAACAGCGGCCAGTTCGATGACATCCGCCATCGTGCTGGTGCCATGCGCATTGATATAATCGATATCCGAGGCCTGAAGCCCGGCCCGCTCCAACGCGGCTTTCATCGACCGGTAGCCGCCATCGCCATCCTCGGACGGGGCGGTGATGTGATAGGCATCGCCGGACAAGCCATATCCCAGCACTTCGGCATAGATTTTGGCCCCGCGTGCAACCGCGTGTTCATATTCTTCCAGCACGACAACGCCTGCCCCCTCGCCCATCACGAATCCGTCGCGATCCGCATCATAGGGGCGGCTGGCGGCCTTTGGATCATCGGCGCGCTTGGTGCTCAACGCCTTGCAGGCATTAAAGCCCGCAATCCCGATCTCGCAGATGGCGGCCTCGGCCCCGCCTGCAACCATGACATCGGCGTCACCCCATTGGATCAGCCGTGCCGCATCGCCGATGGCATGCGCGCCCGTGGAACAGGCCGTCACAACCGCGTGGTTTGGCCCTTTGAAACCGTAGCGGATGCTGACCTGACCCGAAATCAGATTGATCAGCGCGCCGGGAATAAAGAAAGGCGATACACGGCGCGGCCCTTTTTCGGCAATCAGCAATGTTGTTGCCTCAATCGACTGCAACCCGCCGATTCCAGAGCCAAGCATCACGCCGGTGCGCAGGCGGTCCGCCTCGGCCTCGGGGGTCCAGCCGGCATCCGTCACCGCCTGAATAGCCGCCGCAAAGCCGTAAAGGATGAAATCATCCACCTTGCGGCGCTCTTTCGGCTCCATCCAGTCATCTGCGTTGAATGTGCCATCGGTCCCGTCACCAAGTGGCACCTGACAGGCATAGGTGGTCAGCACTTTTGAGGGATCAAACCGCGTAATGGGACCAGCCCCAGATTCCCCGGCCAGCAGCCGCGACCATGTTTCTTCGACCCCGCAGGCCAAAGGTGTGACAAGGCCCAGTCCCGTGACAACCACTCGACGCATGACGTACCCCTTCCCTCATGTTCTTTCGTGCTCATAGCGTGCCTGCCCCCCGATGGGCAAGAGCGTGCGCTCAACAGGCACAAGGCCTGCGCGGATCATAGCGCGCAACGCACAACCTATCATCGGCCAAC
>JBLRWJ010000151.1:3328-6588 GCA_047921315.1 Rhodobacterales bacterium
GTCAGATCATCGCCATCCCACCGTTGACATGCAACGTGGTGCCGGTGACATAGCCTGCAGCCGGGCTGGCCAGATACAGAACCGCCGCGGCGATCTCTTCGGGGGTTCCCATCCGAGCGGCGGGAATCTTGGTGTTGATCGCTGCCTTCTGATCATCCGTCAGCTTGTCGGTCATTGCGGTGGCAATGAAACCCGGCGCCACGGCATTGGCGGTGATCCCCCGGCTGGCCACCTCATAGGCGATGGATTTTGTCATCCCCACCAGCCCGGCCTTGGCGGCGGCATAGTTCGCCTGCCCCGGATTGCCGGTGGCCCCCACGATGGACGAGATATTGATGATCCGGCCCCAGCGCGCCTTCATCATCGGGCGCATCACGCCACGGCACAACCGCATGGTCGCGGTCAGATTGACATCCAGCACGCTTTGCCATTCCTCATCCGACATCCGCATGAATATCTGATCGCGGGTGATCCCGGCATTGTTGACCAGAATATCCACCGCCCCCATCGCCGCAATCGCCTGTTTGGGCAGCGCCTCCACCGCCTCCGGATCGCTGAGGTTGCAGGGCAGCACATGCGCGCGGCTGCCCAGTTCCGCCGCCAGCGCCTCAAGCGGCTCAATCCGTGTGCCGGACAAAGCAACGGTCGCGCCCGCCTTGTGCAACATATGGGCAATCGCGCCGCCAATGCCACCGGACGCCCCCGTGATCAGCGCAGATTTTCCTGTCAGATCAAACATATCCGTTCCTTTTCTCATTCATTTCGTTGCAGCGGCAGCAGCGGCAGCCGGCCCGACATCCGCCGCTGAGCCTATGGCGCGGCATTCCAGTTCGCGCAGGATCCGGCGGATCATACCAGACAGGGCCTTGCCTGCCCCCAGTTCCCAGCATTCGGTGACCCCGGCCCCGGCCATCCACAACACGCTTTCGCGCCACCGCACCGATCCGGTGACCTGTTCCACCAACAAGGCGCGGATCACGTCGGGATCGCTGACCGCATCAGCGCGCACATTGGCCACCAGCGGCACCGCTGGCGCGTTGAGCGTAACCTCGGCCAACGCGACGCGCATCACCTCAGCGGCGGGTTGCATCAAGGCACAGTGGAACGGGGCGCTGACAGGCAATAGCAGCGCGCGCTTGGCCCCTTTGGCCTTGGCAATTTCAACCGCGCGTTCCACGGCGGCCTTATGGCCTGACACAACCACCTGACCGGGATCATTGTCATTGGCGGCCTGACAGATTTCGCCCTGCGCCGCCTCTTGTGCCACGGCACGGGCGGCGTCAAAATCCAGCCCCAACAGCGCGGCCATCGCGCCCATGCCCACCGGCACTGCCTCTTGCATGGCGCGACCCCGGATGCGCAGCAACCGCGCGGCATCGGACACGCTCAGCGCGCCCGCCGCCGCCAAAGCGGAATATTCCCCCAAGGAATGCCCCGCCACAAAAGCCGCATCGGTGATCTGCACGCCTTCTGCTTCCAACGCGCGCATTGCGGCCATCGACGTGGCCATCAAGGCGGGCTGCGCATTCTGCGTCAGGGTCAGCGCGTCCTGATCCCCCTCCCAGATCAGCGATGACAGCTTTTCGCCCAAAGCCTCGTCCACCTCGTCGAAAACGGCCTTTGCCGCCGGATAGGCCTGCGCCAGATCGCGCCCCATGCCGATGGTCTGCGCACCTTGACCGGGAAATACAAATGCCCTGCTCATGCTGTCCTTTCTGTGTCCTGCCGCGCTGTCAGGCTGTGACCCCCGCGCACGGTCTGTCATGCGATACTGGCCCGAATACCGCGCCTTACCCGTCTTCGCAACGCCCCTGCGCGCAGGACCGCACGGGCCTTGTGCATCCCGGCAGATTGGTGAAAGCGCATCATGGGACTAGGTATAGGAAAAAGCGTCTTTAAAAAGGAACGATCTGCATGTCCCGCAGTCCTGCCGCCACCCATGCCGCCGCCCTCCGATATGGCAGCATGACCAAAGCGTTCCATTGGCTGACAGCCCTGCTGATCCTGTCGGCCATTCCGCTGGGCCTTTACGCCACCAACCTTGCCCACCGGATCGAAGCGGGTGAGACCGCCCTGATCGCACAGGCAACGCTGCTGTTCTCATTGCATAAAACCATCGGTATCGCTGCGTTTTTTACGGCATTGGCGCGCATCATCTGGGCGGTGACACAGCCGCATCCCGGCCTACTGAAGGGGGATCGCCACGTTGAAGCGGCGTTGGCCAGCACCGTGCATTGGCTGCTTTATGGTGCTATGCTGATCACGCCCTTGACGGGCTGGGTGCATCACGCGGCCACCACCGGGTTTGCGCCGATCTGGTGGCCCTTTGGCCAGACACTTCCCTTTGTGGCGCAAAGCCCCCTTGTGGCCGATGCTGCCACCACTGTGCATTTCCTGTCCTCACGCGTGTTGATAGCCGCGATTGTGCTGCATATCGCTGGTGCGTTGAAACATCACCTGATCGACCGGGACGATACCTTGCGCCGGATGCTGCCGCGTGCGCGCGTCAAGGCCCAGCCCAGTCAGGTGCAGCCGCGCCAAAGCCTGCCCCTGATTGCAGCCAGTGTCATCTGGATGGGCATCCTTGGGGTGGGCGCGGCCCCTGCCCTGATCTCCCTTACCGATGATACTGCATCGCCCCGCAGCCAAGCCAGCGCCGCCCCCGGTGACTGGAACGTGACCGATGGAACGCTGGCCCTGACCATTCGTCAAATGGGAAGCGAGGTTGCCGGACAGTTTTCTGACTGGAGCGCGCAGATCACCTTTGCCGATGATCCTGACCAAGAGCGCAATGGCCATGTCACGGTTGAGGTGACGATTGCCTCGCTCTCGCTTGGCTCGGTCACAGGGCAAGCCATGGGCGGTGACTTTTTTGATGAGGCAGCGCATCCGCGCGCGCTGTTTGACGCAGAGATTCTGCGCGACGGGGACAGTTTCGTTGCCGATGGCAGCCTGACCATCAAGGATAGCACCGTGCCCGTGCGCCTGCCCTTCGATCTGGAGATTGCGGGCGATCTGGCGCAAATGACGGGCGAGTTGTCTGTGGACCGCCGCGATTTCGGGATTGGCGCGGGCGTCAGCGATGAAAGCAGCCTTGCCTTTGGTGTCACCATCGCGGTTGCCCTGACAGCACAGCAAGCCGGGGCGGATGATTGATCCTGCCCGCCGCCTGATCTGCTCCTGCCAGACAAGTTGTGACAAATAAAAAGACCTCTGCATGACACCGTTCCGGCCCCAGGATGAGGGCAGCACCTGCCTGG
>JBLRWJ010000152.1:0-6509 GCA_047921315.1 Rhodobacterales bacterium
TGATCACAGCGCATCGTGGCCATCATCGCGCCACGGCGGCTGCCTGCCGACATGATCGTGCGGCACATCGCATCCCAGACATCCATGAACGACAGCGGGCCGGACGCATCCGCCGCCACGCCCAGCACATCCGCCCCGCGTGGCCGGATGGTCGAGAAATCATAGCCGATCCCGCCGCCCTGCTGCATGGTCAGGGCCGCTTCTTTCAGCATGTCAAAGATACCGCCCATGCTGTCGGGGATGGTGCCCATCACGAAGCAGTTGAACAATGTAACACGCCGCCCGGTGCCTGCCCCTGCGGTGATGCGGCCTGCGGGCAGATATTTGAAATCTTCCAATGCGGCATAGAACCGGTCTTCCCAGACCGCGCTATCCTGTTCGACCTGCGCCAGTGACCGCGCAATCCGCCGCCACGTATCTTCGACCGAGCGGTCGATGGGCGCGCCATCCGCCTGTTTGAACCGGTATTTCATATCCCAGATCTGTTCGGAAATAGGGGCTGCAAAACGGGTCATGATAGCGTCCTTGGATCAACGGTTGGGATATGCTGCGGGGAATGGCTGCTGCAGGCAAATGCCTTTCGGCAGGGCGCATAGGATAGGCCGGCAAGGGCCTGCGGTCAACGGCACTGCGCCGTTAAAGAGACAGGTTGCACCCCTTGATATCGCGGGGGCAGCAGCTATGATCCACAACTACTGGGGATATCGACATGCCTGCACCACTGCATCTGATCAAACTGTCTGTCGGCACCGAAGGGGTGGATGATCTGGCCGCGTGGCAGGCCAGCATCCGCGCCCGTGGGCCGGATGGACTGCCGCGCCACATCACCCGGATGTGGCCCAAACGCGCGGCCGAAATCCTTGATGGCGGCTCGATCTACTGGGTCATCAAAGGCGCGCTGCAATGCCGCCAGCGTATCATGCGGCTGGATGAGGTCATCGGCGGCGACGGTATCCGCCGCTGTGCCATCGTGCTGGACCCCGAGATTATCCGCACCACGCAAGCGCTGAAAAAGCCGTTTCAGGGCTGGCGCTATCTGACGGCCAAGGATGCACCCGCCGATCTGGCAAAGGGCCGCGCCCATGAGGACGCCTTGCCCAGCGAGCTGAGCGCGGCCCTGGCGGATCTTGGTGTGCTGTAGCGTGCAGGCCTGATCAGTCGCGCAACGCATCGCCACAAACACCTGAAATCTCTCTTGAAACGCATCGGGCGGGGGCGCATGCTTTGCCGATACAGTTTGGAAGTTATCCAATGCTCCGCCCGCAATTACTGACCAGCCTCAAAGACTATGGCCCCGCTACCTTTCGGGCGGATCTTTTTGCCGGAATCACCGTGGCCATGGTCGCGCTGCCCTTGTCACTGGCCATCGCCATTGCATCGGGTGCCACGCCGGCACAGGGGCTGATCACCGCCATCGTGGCGGGGTTCATCATCTCTGCATTGGGCGGCAGCACGGTACAGATCGGCGGGCCGACAGGGGCGTTTATCGTCGTTGTGGCGGGTGTCATTGCGCAGCATGGCTATGACGGGTTGCTGCTGGCCACGGCCATGGCGGGGGTGATCCTGCTGGTGGCGGGCTGGCTGCGGGCAGGCAGCCTGATCGCCTATGTTCCCGAAGCGGTGGTCAATGGCTTTACCATCGGCATTGCCGTGCTGATTGCGGCCAGCCAGTTGAAAGACCTGTTCGGCCTGTCCGTGATGGATGAACCTGCCGAATTGCTGCACAAAATCCCGGCCCTCTGGGCGGCGCGGGACACCTTCTCGCTGGCGGCCTTTGGCGTGGGTCTGGCAACGATGGTGCTGATCATCGTCTTTCGGCGCGCCGCCCCCCGCCTGCCCGGCCTGATCGTGGCACTGGCGCTGACATCAGGCGCGGCGGTCCTTCTGGCGCTTCCGGTCGAAACGATCGAGGCGCGTTTCGGCGCGCTGCCCCGCACCCTGCCCTTGCCCGCCCTGCCCGACATCTCGCTGTCGCGGATGATCGAGGTGCTGCCATCGGCCCTGATCATCGCCTTTCTGGCAGGGATCGAATCCCTGCTATCCGCCGTGGTCGCCGACCGGATGACAGGCGCGCGCCACAAACCCAATGCCGAGGTGATGGCACAGGGCGCGGCCAACCTTGCCTCGGCCGCATTCGGGGGCTTGCCCGCGACAGGTGCGATTGCCCGCACCGCGACCAATGTGAAAGCAGGCGGCAAAACGCCGGTCGCGGGGCTGATCCACGCCGTTGCGATCCTTGCGATGATGATGCTGGCGGCAGGGCCGACAGGGATGCTGGCGATGCCCGCCATGGCCGGGCTGCTGATCCTGACCGCATGGAACATGGCAGAGCCGCATAAATGGGGCGAATGGATGCGGGAACGCGCCTCGGACCGGGTGCTGTTATTGCTGACCATGGCGTTGACCGTGCTGGTTGATCTGACCGTGGCCATTGGCGTAGGCGTTGCATTGGGGCTGGCGCTGCGGCTGCGCGAGGGGCGCACACGCCCCGACAGGTTCGATCCGCGCGAGGATTGACCGCAGGTCAGATCGAGCAGGCCGCAACAGCCCGCTCAATCCACCTCGATCATCTGGCACAATTGCTTGAGCGTGGCACGATCCGCATCGCTTTGATCGGCGGCGCGGCTGCGAAACAGCGTGGCCTGAGATTTCAGGATCAGCCCGTCCTGCAACAGTTTCAGGTGATTGGCGCGCAATGTCTCTCCGGTCGAGGTGATGTCGGCCACCGCCTCGGCGGTTTCAAACTTGACCGTACCCTCTGTCGCGCCCTGGCTATCGACCAGCGCATAATCGGCCACACCCGCATGGCGCAGAAAATCGCGCACCAAACGGTGATACTTGGTGGCGATCCGCAGCCGGAATCCGTGCCTTGCGCGAAACGCGGCGGCGGCAGCGTCCAGATCATCCAGCGTGTCCACATCGACCCAAGCTGCCGGCACCGCGATGATCAGATCGGCATGGCCAAAGCCAAGCTCGGCCAGTTCCTGCACCTGCTGGTCCCATTGCCCCAGCTTCTCGCGCACCAGATCGGTGCCTGTCACCCCCAGATGGATGCGCCCTGCGGCCAGTTCGCGCGGAATCTCGCCCGCTGACAGCAAGACCAGTTCGACATTGTCGATGCCCGCGACAGCGCCCGCATATTCCCGCTCGGACGCGCTGCGCGACAGGGTGATGCCGCGGGCCGCGAACCATTCAAAGGTTTTTTCCATCAGCCGCCCCTTGGACGGCACACCCAGCTTGATCGTCATGACGCAGCCCTCATGTCCAGCAACAATCCGGGGCGGATCACGCCACCCACTGCCGGTATTTCAGCGCCCTGCCCCAAGACGCGGGTCAGCGCGTCATAGCGCCCGCCCGTGGCCACGGGGGGCAGATCGCTGCGCCCTTCCGCATAGAAGCCAAAAACGAAACCGTCATAATATTCCATCGATGTGCGGCCATAACTCGCCTCGAATTCCAATGCCTCTACCGCGACACCGCGTGCGGACAGGGCCGCGACCCGCGCCTCCAGACGCGCCACGGCGGGGGCGATGGCAGGCATATCCACCGAAATATCACACAGGTGTTCCAGCGCGAAAGGCAGCGTTTCGCGCACGCCCAATATCGCGTCGACCAGCGCCACTTCATTCTCGCTGATCGGGGGTGCTGCGGCATCCATGCGCAGGGCGTCCACCCGCGCTGCAATCTCGGCCCGCTCGCGCAGCCCGATCAGGGGGGCGCAATCGGCCAGCGGATCAGCCAAGGCCAACAGCAGCGCACGCGTTTCAGGCACCGGGGCACGCCCCGAGAACCGGTCCAACAAGGCGCGAAAGCGGCGCGGGCGCCAGATATGACGGCGCAGCGCCGCCTTGCGTGCGGGCGTTGTCTGCAGACCATCCACAGCAGCAGCCAGAATGCCGATATCACCCGTTGCCGCCCGCAAGGGCAGATCGCCCAGCGCGTTGCGGATCAGGGCAAACACCTCGGCGTCAGCGGCGGCAGGATCGGTGCGGTCAAACACTTCGAACCCGGTCTGGAAATATTCATTGGCGCGATCGGGATAATCTTCCTGACGGCGGAACACTTCGCCGGCATAGGTGTAGCGCGCCGGTTCCGCCCCATGCGCCATATGCATCTGCACCACGGGCACGGTGAAATCGGGGCGCAGCATCTGTTCGCCGCGCACCGCGTCCGAGGTGACATAGGCGCGGGCGCGAATATCCTCGCCATACAAATCCAGCAGCGTATCGGCAGGCTGCAGGATCGGAGGGTCCACGATCTGCGCACCTGTCGCGGTGAACAGGTCGCGCAGGCGCATCGCCTCATCCCGGATCGCGCTGCGGGTGACGGCCATGTCAGGCATCTGTCTGGCTTTCCAGTATCGCGCGCACCCGGTCGACCATCTGGTCGCGCGGCACCTCATACTGGCTGGGGCGGCTTTGCCATTCCTCCAACGTGGCGTTTTCGGCGATCTGCGCGCCAAGGATCAGATCCTTGATCTGCACCACGCCACGCGCTTTTTCGTCCCCGCCTTCGATAATGGCGACGGGAGAGGCGCGTTTATCGGCGTATTTCAACTGGTTGCCGAATTGCTTGGGATTGCCCAGATAGACCTCGGCGCGGATACCATTGCGGCGCAATTCGCCCGCCATCGCCTGATAATCGGCCATCCGGTCACGGTCCATCACAGTGACGACGACGGGCCCACGCTCGGCCGGCCGTATCCGGCCCTTCTCGCGCAGCGCCGCCAGCAGGCGATCCACCCCGATAGAGACCCCTGTGGCGGGCACTTCCTGTCCGGTGAAGCGCTTGACCAGATCGTCATAGCGCCCACCGCCCGCGACCGAGCCGAATTGCCGCTTGCGGCCTTTGTCGTCAAAAATCTCGAAGGTCAGTTCGGCCTCGAACACGGGGCCGGTATAATAGCCAAGGCCGCGCACCACGGACGGATCGATCACGATGCGGTCGGGGCCGTAGCCTTGGGCGGCGACCAGATCCGCGATCTGCTCCAGCTCGTCCACACCCTGCGCGCCGATAACGGATGATCCGACCGCACTGCGCAGATTGGTCAGCGTCTGCGCCGTGCTGTCGGCCTTTGATGTCAGGAACGCAATCACCGGATCGGCTTGCGCCGCATCCAGCCCCACCCCGTCAATGAAGGCGCCCGATGCGTCCAGCCGCCCCTTGGTCAGCAACTCACGCACGCCCGCTTCACCGACCTTGTCAAACTTGTCGATGGTGCGCAGCACAGCCTCGCGCGCGTCCCCCTCGGCCAGGCCCATCACCTCGAGAATTCCGTTGAGCACCTTGCGGTTGTTCACCCGCACGATGTAATCGCCGCGCGGGATGCCCACCTGTTCCAGCGTATCGGCCAGCATCGCGCAGATCTCGGCATCCGCGGCCACGCTTGCCGCGCCCACCGTATCGGCATCGCATTGATAAAACTGCCGGAACCTGCCGGGGCCCGGTTTTTCATTGCGCCAGACCGGTCCCATCGCATAGCGGCGATAGGGTAGCGGCAGGTCGTTGCGGTGCTGGGCATAGACGCGGGCCAAGGGCGCTGTCAGGTCATAGCGCAGCGCCAGCCAGTCGCCGGGTTTGGCATTCTCGCCCGCGTGTTCGGCCTCCTCTTGCCATGCGAAAACCCCTGCATTGGGGCGATCCACATCGGGCAGGAACTTGCCCAGCGCCTCGATCGTTTCCACGGCAGAGGATTCCAGCGCGTCAAAACCGTAGCGATGATAGACCGCAGCGATCTTTGCCAGCATCTCGGCACGCGTGGTCACATCGGCGCCGAAATAATCCCGAAACCCTTTCGGTGTCTCGGCGCGCGGGCGCGGGGTTTTCTTATCCTTGGCCATGGCGGGTTTCCTTGATGTTTAACGCGGGCTGTCATCTGTGGCTTGCCTCTAGCGGATGCAGGCCAAGGGGGCAAGCGGGGTGCGCCTGTCAGACCACACAGGCAGGCCGCGCAGGCGGGGCTGGCGGAGGATTTGAGTATTTGCAGAACGATGAAGCGCAGGCCTAGAGATGATCGAACCGGCCGCCGCGCCCCTGACCGGAGGCAAAGCGAGCGGCCCCGGCGCGGCCTTCAGCGGCGAACATCGCAGCCGAGGCCCATTCACGGCGCAGCCCTGCGGCCAGATCAGCGGGCGGCATCCGTGACGACAGGTGATCGGCGCGCATGCAGCCCTGGGGAAAGCGTGTGAGCGATTGCGCCAGTTCCCGCGCGGCTGCCAGCGCCTGCCCTTGCGGCACGATCCGGTCAGCCAGCCCCATCGCCTGCGCCTCGGCCGTATCCACGGGGCGGCCTGTCAGGATCAGATCATTGGCGCGGCCCTGACCCAGCAGACGCGGCAGGCGCACCGTGCCGCCATCAATCAGCGGCACCCCCCAGCGGCGGCAATAGACGCCCATCACAGCGCCTTGCGCCATCACCCGCAGATCACACCATGCGGCCAGTTCCATGCCACCGGCCACGGCGGGGCCTTCGATGGCGGCAATCACCGGCTTGGACAGCATCAACCGCG
>JBLRWJ010000153.1:0-6428 GCA_047921315.1 Rhodobacterales bacterium
CATCCCACACAAGGATCTTCAACCTGTCCCCGCGTTTTGACCGAAACACCACCGTTACCCCGGAATGCGGATCGAGCTTCAGCTCCGTCTGCACGATCAGCGCCAGAGCGTTGTGACCGCACCTGAAGTCTACCGGCTTCGTCGCGATCAGGATCGGCAGCCGATGACCCGCGACGATCATGTCGCCCCGCGCAATGCACGCACCAGCGCCGCCGCGCGCTCCACCGTAACATCACCAGGAACGCGCAAGCGCAGGTCGGACCCGACCTCAATCGTCATCACGCCGATGCAATCCTGTGCGGCCTCGGCCGTGGAAGACACTGCCTGATCCATCGGCTCAAGCAGAATGGACAGGGGCACAAAGGCAGGCTCCACTGCCTCCGACCCTGGCGATCCGTTCAGCGCATCCATCAGTTCACCCGGCAGAGCAAGCCGACCCTGCCGGGCATGGCGACGCCAATCTGACAGATGATGGGGCAGAATGTCATAGCGCGCCGCCACATCGCAGACCCGCGCTCCCGGCTGAAGGCTTTCGGCCACAATCCGCGCCTTCACCTCAGCAGGCCAACGCCGCTTGCCCCGCCGCTGCGGTTCGACAATTTCACACCGACCCATAAATCCGTCGCCACCATCCGTCATGCGCAAACTCCATCTGCTCGCGCAGACATTCTCGCAGGCATGTCACGCATCAGGAACAGGACAAATCAATGGGTCGGAGCCGCCGCTTACGGAGATCCACCACCACCTAAGGGATGGTCATTTCGGAGTACCTTAATGCGTGGGTCTGGAATCTGGAGAAGTGTTTGGGCGGCCGGCCGCTCACTTGCGTCGTCTACTACAACTATTTCACTATCCTCTGGCAACGTAGCGAGGGCAGAACCAACTGCTCGTAGCAGTTTATGGGGCCTGTCTCGGGTTGGAATTATGATCGAGCACGTCTTCATTTGTGTTAGGCTCCTGACCTGCCCCCGTTTTCAGGGCCACTCGTAAATCGAGTCTGTTCTCCTTTTGTGTGCCATCATTCGGCGGCGTGAGCAATGGGCGCAGGCGCTTGAGCTACTTGATGGCTCCGCGCCTGCGCCCATTGCGTTTTGTCGAAGGGCCTCGCGGCTGCGAACTCCTCTGGGGTTTGATACTTCAGGTGGCTCGTGCGGGCGCTCTGTGTTGTAAGAGCCGGATCATGGCAGGCGTTCTCAACCTGCCTAATTTGTATCCTGAAATGCATATAAAAGCATAAATTTCAAACAATGTGAAGGATCACAAACCCGCCATAGTCCCGCCGCCCTGCCCTTGGCGATGCCCATACCCTAGCTGTCAGCCCACGGTGGAGACGCACCGATGAACCGGACCGCCCAACAGAAAGGCGGCCACCCTGACAGCTATTGAAACCAACACGGAGAGCACTTTATGGAACGTCGCAGATTTCTGAAAGCCACCGCTGCCGCCGCCGTTGCTGCTCCGCTGGCAGCGCCCCGCGTGGCCCATGCACAAGGCAGCTTCAACTGGCGTATGACCAATTCTTACGGCCCCGGCTCTCCTTTCTACACGGTTGGCCCTGGCAGCCCCACCGATGTGATCGAGAAAATCGCCACCATGTCGGGCGGTCGCCTGACCATCCAGCATTTCGCAGCGGGTGAGTTGATCCCCGCGCTGGAAGGCTTTGATGCGGTGCAACAAGGCGTGATCGAGATGAACGCCTCCAACAGCTATTTCTGGTCCGGCACCACCTTTGCCGCGCAGTATTTCACAACCGTGCCTTTCGGGATGAGCTTTATGGGCCATATGGCATGGCTCTACCACGGTGGCGGGCTGGAACTGTGGCACAAGGTCTATGAACCTTTCGGACTGGTCGCTTTCCCTGTGAACAATACCGGCGTGCAGATGACCGGCTGGTTCCGCGAACCGATCGAGGATGTCAGCCAGTTGCAGGGCTTGCGGATGCGGATTCCCGGTCTCGCCGGGCAGGTCTACGCCAGCCTTGGCGTGGATGCCCGCGTGCTCCCGGGCGGCGAGATTTTTCCCGCGCTGGAGCGTGGCGTGATCGATGCGGCCGAATTCGTCGGCCCCTATCAGGACCGCCGCCTCGGCCTGCAGAATGCCGCCAAATTCTACCACACCACCGGCTGGCACGAACCCGCCACAACGGGCGAGTTGCTGATCTCCAAAGCCGCGTGGGATAGCCTGCCTGCCGATCTGCAGATGATCGTCAAAACCGCCTGCATGGCCGCCTGCCTTGAAAGCCTGACATGGTCCGAGGCCGTGAATGGAGAGGCGCTGTCCGATCTGGTGGACAATCACGGCGTCACAGCAGCCGTGCTGCCCGATGCCGTGCTGGAGGCGCTGCGCGAGGCAACCGCTGACACATTGGCCACCCGCACCGCCGCCGATCCCTTGGTCAAAGAGGTGCATGACAGCTACATGACCTTCAAGGCCAACCATGAGCGCTGGGCCGGCATCAGCGAAGGCCCGTGGCTCAAGAATATCCTCAAGGTCTGAGGATGCGCGCCCTGTCACGTTTCGTGAACGGGATCGAGGCGGTGGTCCGGCTGTTTGGCTGGATCGCGGCCTGGACCTGCGTGGCGCTGGTGCTGATGGTGGCGGGCGATGTTTTTGTGCGCTACCTGTTCCGCACCGGGGCTGTCTGGTTGCAGGAATTGCAATGGCACCTGATCTCGCCCATCGCGCTGTTCGGCATGTCCTATGCGCTCTATTGCGGCGAACAGGTGCGCGTGGATGTGCTGTTTGAACGCTTCCCCGCGTGGCTGGCCCGCGTGATCGAAGTGGTGGGCGGCTTGGCCTTGATGGCTTTCGCGGCCTATGCGGCCTATCTCGCCTATCCTTGGGTCATGCAATCATGGCTGCGCGGCGAATCCTCGCCCAACCCCGGCGGCCTGCCCTATCGCTGGGCGCTCAAGGGGCTGATCCCGCTGGGCTTTGGCCTGCTGGCGCTGCAAGGGCTGGCCCATGCTTTGCGCCATGGCTTTGGCCTGCGCAATCCGGAAAACGCGTCGCAGCACGCGCCCCAGACCGGCGCAGGGGCTGGCACCCGGACAACCGGACACTGACCCCAAGGAATATAGACGATGTCTCCGACCGAACTTTTGGCGATTGGCATGATCGCCGCCTTTTTTGTGCTGCTGATCATCGGCATCCCTGTGGGCATCGCCATCGCCACATCGGGGCTGGTGTTCGGCTACCTGGGCTTTGGGCCGGTGCTGTTCAACCTGTTGCCCGCCCGCGTCTACGGCGTGGTTACAAACTATACCTTCATGGCGATTCCGCTTTTCGTGTTCATGGGGGTGATGCTGGAAAAATCACGACTGGCTGAGGAGTTGATCGACATCATCGGCCATGTCTTTGGCAAGGTTGCGGGCGGCATGGGCGTGGCGATCATCCTTGTTGGCGTATTGCTGGGCGCGGCCACAGGCATCGTCGGGGCCACCATCGTCACGCTGGGCCTGCTGACGCTGCCCACCTTGCTGCGGCGCGGTTATCCCAAATCGCTGGCCACGGGCATGATCTGCGCCTCCGGCACGTTGGGCCAGATCATCCCGCCATCGCTGGTGCTGATCCTGCTGGCCGAAATACTTGGCGAATCCGTAGGCACGATGTTTGCCGCCGCCATGGTGCCGGGCCTGACGCTGGCCGCTGTGTATATAGTGGCGATCCTAGTGCTGGCCGCGTGGAACCCCGGCCTGATGCCGCCCATCCCGCAGACCGAGCGTGACGCGATGGGCCGTGGCATGCTGGCGCGCAAGCTGGTGCTGGTGGTCGGCCCGCCTATCGGGCTGGTGGTCGCCGTGCTCGGCTCCATCATCGGCGGGCTGGCGGCGCCGACGGAAGCGGCTTCCATGGGCGCGATTGGCGCGCTGGCTTTCGTGGCGTTGTCAGGGCGGCTGACCTTTGCTCTGCTCAGACAGGTGGCGCGCTCGACCTTGCTGATCTCGTCGATGGTGTTCTTCATCCTGATCTGCGCGCAGGTCTTTGGCTTGTCTTTCCGTGGCTTGGGCGGTGAGCATCTGGTGGGCCGCATGTTCGAATGGGTGCCGGGCGGCATCAACGGCGCGCTGCTGTTCATGCTGCTGCTGGTATTCGTGCTGGGCTTCTTTCTGGAATGGATCGAGATTACCTATATCGCCCTGCCGCTGTTTCTGCCCTTCTTCATCGCCAATGATGTTGATCTGGTCTGGCTGGGCATCCTGATCTGCCTGAACCTGCAAACCTCGTTCCTGACGCCACCCTTCGGCTGGTCCTTGTTCTTCCTCAAGGGGGTGGCCCCGCCTGACGTGAGCACGCTGGACATTTACAAAGGTGCGGTGCCATTCATCGGCCTGCAGGCGCTGGCGCTGGCATTGGTCTTTTTCTTCCCCGGGCTGGCCCTCTGGCTGCCCCAAGCCATCGGGTGGTAACCCCTGTCTGAAAGTGAGTGGTAACATGCTGACATCTTCCATGGGCTACAAAGGTGCGTTTTCCGCGCCGCACCGCGCCGCCGCCTTGGCTGGCCGCGATATTCTGGCCGCAGGCGGCACCGCGATCGAGGCGATGGTGGCCGCCGCCGCCGCCATCGCCGTGGCATATCCGCATATGAACGGCATTGGCGGTGATGGCTTTTGGCTGATCCACCGCCCCGGCGACGCCCCTGTGGGGATATCCGGCTGTGGCCGCGCAGCGGGCCTTGCTACGCCGCAATGGTATGCCGAACGCGGCGTGACGGGCGCGCTGCCTGCACGCGGGCCTTTGGCGGCATTGACCGTTCCGGGAACCATAGACGGCTGGGCTAGGGCTTTGGCCTTGGTGTCGCAGGCGCGCCGCCTGCCGCTGGCCGATCTGCTGGCCCCCGCGATTGCGCTGGCCCGTGATGGTGTGGCGGTCACCGCCAACCAGTCACTGACAACGGCGGCCAAGCTGGATACCCTCAAGGGTGTGCCCGGCTTTGACGCGACCTATCTGGTGGAGGGCGCGCCCCCCGCCCCCGGCCACCTGCAGCGACAGACCGCTTTGGGCAACACATTGGCGCGGCTGGCCGAGGTGGGGCTGGATGACTATTACCGCGGTGATATCGCCGCCACCCATGCAAGGTTTCTGGAAGACACTGGCAGCCCCCTGCGCCTGAGCGATTTGCACCGCTTCGCCGCCGATCAGGTCACGCCGCTCAGCGTCAGCACAACAGCGGGCCAGCTTTACAACATGATCGCACCCACACAGGGCGTGTCATCCTTGATGATCCTTGCCCTGTTCGACCGCCTGCGCGTGGACAAGGCCGAAGGGTTTGCCCATCTGCACGGGCTGATCGAGGCGACCAAACAAGCCTTCATCCAGCGCAACGCCGAACTGGGCGATCCCGATCATATGGCCACCCAAGCGCAGGATTGGCTGGAGGCGGCGCATCTGGATACGCTTGCCGCAAGGATCGACCCCGCGCGCGCCCTGCCTTGGCCGCATGAGGCCAAACCCGGCGATACCATCTGGATGGGGGCCGCCGATAGCGATGGTATGGTCGTCAGCTTTATCCAGTCAGTGTTCTGGGAGTTCGGATCGGGCCTGACCTGCGCCGATACGGGCGTGTTCTTCCAGAACCGTGGCGCGGGCTTCTCGCTCGCCGCAGGCCCCAATCAGTTGGGCCCCTACCGCCGCCCCTTCCACACGCTGAACCCCGCGCTGGCGCTACTGGCCGATGCCCGCGTCATGGCTTATGGCACGATGGGCGGTGAGGGCCAGCCGCAGACACAGGCGGCGGTGTTCACGCGGCATGTGACCTACGGCCAAGACCTGCAAGCCGCCGTAACAGCGCCGCGCTGGCTGCTGGGCAAAACATGGGGCGAGACCACGACAACGCTGAAGCTGGAGGACCGCTTTGATCCCGCACTGGTCAAAGCCCTGCAAGACGCGGGCCATGAGGTTGAGATGATCGCGCCCTTCTCGGACAGCGCAGGCCATGCCGGGGCCGTGGTCATGCACCCCCATGGCCTGTTCGAGGCAGCATCAGACCCGCGCGCCGATGGTGCCGCGCTGGCCTTCTGATCCGATCTGACCTACTGAACCCCAACCCCAATTCGCAGTACATCGGATACCCCTTGGAACTGCTGACCCGTACCGAAATCGCCCTGCTGATCGGTGGCGTGATGATTGCCGCCGCTTTCGCAGGTATCCTTGCTGGCCTGCCGGGTGTGGGCGGCGGCATCGTGATTGTGCCGGTGCTGTTCTGACTCTTTACCTTCATCCAGTTTGATCCCGCCCTTGCCATACCTTTGGCTGTGGCCACGTCGCTTGCCGGGAAGACCATGATTTCGCGGATCACCTTCTGATCTGCCCAGCCAGCCGTGATCTTCGCCGCGCGCATCGGACCAATGCCCGCGACTTCGCGCAGCCGCTTGGGGTTTTCTTCGATGATATCGAAGACATCCTTGCCAAAAGCCTTGACCAGCCGC
>JBLRWJ010000154.1:0-3439 GCA_047921315.1 Rhodobacterales bacterium
ACCCAGACCTCATGACGGGACAGCGTTCCGGTTCGGGGACTATTTCAGCGGCCTGCTAAGCCTCCAACTCAGCATCCCAATACAGATAATCCATCCAGCTGTCATGCAGATGGTTCGGCGGAAATTTGCGCCCCATATTGCGCAGTTCCTCCGCCCCCGGTGCGCGCGGCGGTTTACGCAGATGAAACCCGGCATGGCGCAGGGATTTGGAACCTTTCCTCAGGTTGCAGGGCGCACAGGCCGCCACAACATTCTCCCAGCTCGTGATACCGCCTGCCGCGCGGGGCACCACATGATCAAAGGTCAGATCGCCTTTCGCCCCGCAATATTGGCAGCTGAATTCATCACGCAAAAACAGGTTGAACCGCGTGAAGGCGACCCGCTTTTGTGGTTTGATGTAATCCTTCAACACCACCACAGAGGGCAGTTTGAAGCTGGTGCTCGGACTGCGCACGATCTGGTCGTATTCCGCGACAATATCCACCCGCTCCAGCCATGCCGCCTTGATGGCTTCCTGCCACGGCCACAGGGATAACGGGTAATAAGACAGGGGCCGATAATCCGCATTCAACACAAGTGCGGGGTAATGCCTGAGCATCGCCGGTTCCCTGACAAACTCTGTTCTGAAATCTCCACTCATCTGGCACAAAGCTCCCCTGCCCTGTCAGCCGATCCCGGCCCCAGAGCGGGTGCGCCCGCCCCGGTGAGGTTTACTATATCTCGTGGTTTCATTCCGACAAGCCCCACGACATGCAGTGCCTGCACCAAACGCCCTAACCGCGCGATGCAACAACCATATGACACATCTTGCGCCGCAATTAGCCGCGCCCCCTTCAAAAAAGGGCCAGCCATGCCCAATTAACAGGCATGACCAAGACTGATCCACGCATAAACGCGCCACCGCTTGGCGCCATTCTGGAAACCGCGCTCTATGTCGATGACCTTGTTGTCGCACGCGCCTTCTATGCAAATGTGCTGAAACTGGACCTGATCACCGAAGCTCCGGGACGGCATGTGTTCTTCCGTGTCGGTCAGGGCATGTTGCTGCTGTTTGACCCGATTGTAACAGCACATCCCCCTGATGCGGAAGAAGCCCTGCCCGTTCCACCGCATGGCGCCACCGGCGCGGGCCATGCCTGTTTTGCCGTCAATCGCGCGGATCTGGACCAATGGCGCAAGGCGCTGGAACAGCAAAACATCCCCGTCGAGGCGGATTTTATCTGGCCAAACGGCGCAAGGTCGCTCTATTTTCGTGACCCTGCGGGCAACTCGCTTGAACTTGCCGAACCGGGGCTGTGGTTCAACAATGGCACCTGAGCCGCGCCCTACAGGCCAAGCTTGTCGCGCATAAAGGCCAGCGACACAGACAGGCCATCTGGGGCGATCCCATGCGCCGTGCCCTTCATGATATGGGCAAACACATCCTTGAACCCTGCATCCTGCAACGCCTGCGCCGCATCCGGCAGCGATTGGACCGGCACCACATCATCGGCATCGCCATGCACCAGCAGCACCGGCATCCGGCTGACCACTTCGTCCGACAGCACCTCTGGCTGTAGCAACCTGCCGGAAAAGGCCACCACACCCGCTACCGGATCTTCGCGGCGCGGGGCCACATGCAGTGACATCATCGTCCCTTGCGAAAAGCCGAACAGCACCATCTGTTCCGGCAACAGGTCTTCATCCACCAGAATGGCATCCAGAAAGGCATTCAGATCCGCCGCCGCCGCCTGCATCCCGCGCGCGGCCTCTTCCTCGGATGATCCGTCAATCCATGGAATCGGGAACCACTGATAGCCAAATGGCGCACCCGCGCAGGATTCAGGCGCATCGGGTGCCACAAACAACGTATCGGGCAGGTGTTCGGCCAAAGGATCAGCCAGCCCCAACAGATCAGCCCCGTTCGCGCCATAGCCGTGCAGAAACACGACGACAGAGCGTGTCTCCCCCGATAGCGGCGCGCGGCGCTCTGCATTCAGAACCCGTGTCATGCCCATGCTCATGCGATGCCTTCCCTTTGCTTTTGCACATGGTAGTAGGCCCAAAGCATGCGCGCTGCAACCGATCGCCATGGCCGCCATGCCTGTGCCATCTGGCGAAACGCCGCCTCACGCGGGCGGTCCGGCAGATCGTAAAGCATCCTTGCCCCTTCCTGCAGCGCCAGATCGCCGGGCGCAAACACATCGGCGCGGCCAAGGCTGAACATCGCATAGATTTCGGCGGTCCAGACGCCGATCCCCTTGACCGCAACCAGCGTGTCGATCACCTGTGCGGTCGGCGCATCGCGCAAAGCGTCATAGTCGATCCCCGCCGCCGCCAAAGCATGCGCATAGGACGCTTTCTGCCGGCTCAGCCCATGGCTGCGCAAATCCTCCTCGCTCAGCGCGGCCACCGCCTGCGGCGTGACCAGCCCCGCCGCCTCCAGCCTTGCCCAGATCGCGCGGGCCGAGGCGACACTGACCTGCTGGCTGACGATCGCACTAAGCAGCTGGGCAAACCCGTCCGCCCGTCGCCGCAACGGCAGCGCGCCGGTGTCGGCATAGGCCCGCGCCATCGCGGGATCATTGGCACATAGCCACGCAGCCCCCTCGGCCACGCAAGCATCCGTCATGATAATCCGTTCGCTCACACCCTATCCTTGCCAAAACATCCTTGCCACGAATCGGCATGACGCAGCGCCACGCCCCGGCGCAGCCTATCCCAGCGGGGTCAGAGGTCCATCACCCTGCGCAACAGCCACGCCGCCGCAGCCACAGCCAGAAAAGACCACGCATCCCGCCCCCTGCTTCTTCTTGCAAAAAAATATCCATCCAAGGTTTCAACACAGAACTTTCAGCCGAAGCCTTCCGCTCCCTCAGAATTTATTCCCAATACCAACCCGCCATTCAGGCATGTTCGCCCGAAATTTCGCTTCAAATCCCCCCGTTTCGGAACGATATTCCCTGTATGAGCAATATGTCCCCCCTCCCCACCGCCTCATGGCCTGTTATGGGCCCCGGTTCTGTCTGGCTTTGCGGCGCTGGTCCGGGTGACCCCGGCCTGTTGACGCTGCATGCGCTCAATGCGCTGCAACAGGCGGATGTGATCGTCTATGATGCGCTGGTCAGCCGCGAGATTCTGGATTGGGCCCCGCAGGCGGAACGGATCTATGCGGGCAAGCGGGGCGGCAAGCCTTCGGCCTGCCAAGGTGACATCACGCAGACGCTGCTTGATCTGGCGCGCCAGGGCCGCCGCGTGCTGCGCCTCAAGGGCGGTGATCCTTTCGTCTTCGGGCGCGGCGGCGAAGAGGCGCAGGTGCTGGTGGCTGCAGGTATTCCCATCCGCATCATCCCCGGCATCACGGCAGGAATCGGCGGGCTGGCCTATGCGGGCATTCCCGTCACGCATCGCGGCGTGAACCAGTCTGTCACCTTTGTCACCGGCCATGATGCCAGCGGCA
>JBLRWJ010000154.1:3539-6379 GCA_047921315.1 Rhodobacterales bacterium
TCGCGCATTATCGGTCTTGCGGCTGCCCAAGCAGCGGTCTAGCACTCTTGCATGAGCGATGCCGCATATATCCCCGATGACGCCCGCGCCAAGCGCAATGTAACCATTCTGGTCTTGGCGCAGGCCATTCTCGGCGCGCAGATGCCGATGATCTTCACCATTGGCGGGCTGGCGGGGCAATCGCTGGCCACGAATCTGTGCTGGGCCACGCTGCCGATCTCGCTGATCGTGCTGGGCTCGATGATGGCGGCCACGCCTGTCTCGGCGATCATGCAGAAATACGGGCGCCGCACCGGCTTTCTGATCGGCACGGCTGCGGGGGCGATTGGTGGCGCTATCGGGGCTTATGGCCTTTATCTGGCGTCTTTCCCGATCTTCCTGCTGGGCAGTTTCATCACGGGCATCTATATGTCCGGCCAAGGGTTTTACCGTTTCGCCGCCGCCGATATGGCATCTGACGCATTCCGGCCCAAGGCGATTTCCTTTGTCATGGCAGGCGGTTTGCTCAGCGCGATTATCGGGCCACAACTGGTCAAGGTCACGGCTGAATCCATGGTGATCCCGTTTCTTGGCACCTATCTGGCGGTGATTGTCGTCAATGTGGTGGGATCGGGGCTGTTCTTCTTTCTCGATATCCCCACACCCAAACCGCCTGCGGCGGACGCGCCCAAGGGCCGCAGCCGGATGGAACTGCTCAAGACGCCCGCTGTCGCGGTGGCCGTGATCTGCGCCACGGTCTCCTATGCGCTGATGAACCTTGTGATGACATCATCGCCGCTGGCCGTTGTGGGCTGTGGATTTGACACCAATGACGCGGCCAATGTGGTCAGCGCGCATGTTCTGGCGATGTATGCGCCTTCGTTCTTCACCGGCCATCTGATTTCGCGTTTCGGGGTCGAGCGGATCGTGGGCCTTGGCCTGATGATCCTTGCTGCCGCAGGAGGCGTGGCCCTGATGGGGGTGGAGTTGGAGCATTTCTTTATCGCGCTGATCCTGCTGGGCCTGGGCTGGAATTTCGGCTTTATCGGGGCCACGACAATGCTGGCCTCCAGCCATGCGCCCAGCGAGCGCGGCCGCGTGCAGGGGATGAACGACCTGATCGTGTTTGGCGGCGTCACCATGGCCTCGCTGTCATCGGGCAGCTTGATGAACTGCTCTGGCGGCACCGCGCAAGAAGGCTGGATGGCCGTGAATATGGCAATGCTGCCGTTTCTGGTGCTGGCTACAGGCGCGCTGATCTGGCTGGCCATGCGCCCGCGTGAGGCGTGAGAGGCTGGGGCAAGCGGCCTGACGGAAAGTTCCTGTAAGTTGCTTTCGAACAGGCAGTTAGGCGGAGCAATCCGCCGTTCCATCTTGCCACGCGCGGAACAAGGCGCGAAGCGCCGCCGCGCATCGCCGGGCCGCCCCCCGGCACGGCGATTTGGCAGATGCAGGCGCGGGTCTAAAGGTCAGACGGATTTGGCAGGCATAAATTGCCATACCGGAAGCGCGCATCGCCGCACCACGGCCCGTCGACAGTCCGATTCTAGCGTATTCAATTGAACCTATTCGGCGCGAAACGCTTTAGAAAAACCGCCTCCACAGCAGTGACAGACGGCGCAGCACCTCGGGTTCGGCAAGCCGCCCCTCAGGGATGGCCGCAGGATCGCGCAGCGCGCGTTTGAGGATGGCCGCAGCGCGCCAGCCCGACAGTTCTGCCATGCGTTGCGGGAAAGCAGGACGCCCGGAAGGGCGCGCCATGTCCAGATGCGCCTGCACCAGATCATTGAACTGCGATGTGGTCATTTCCGGCAAAGGGTTCAGCCCGCGCTGCAGAAAGAGCGGCACGCCAAGCAGGTAATTCGCCAGCCCCGCCGCCGCCCCGATACCCCGGGCGCGGGTTTCCTGATCGCCCCCCAAGGCGCGCGCCGCCGCCCACATCAGCGTGCCGCCGGTTTCGGCAACATAGTCGCACAAGTCATCCGCATCCGCCATCGGCAGGCGCTGTGCCTCGCGCCGCCGCGCTGTCACGCAGCCTGTCAACAGCCTAGCCCCTTCAGCATCCAGCACCTGTGACAGCGGGGTGGCCACCTCGTGCCGCCGCACGGGACCACCCGCTGCGATCTGGTCCAGCGTGTCATGCCACCATTGCAGGCGCATTTCCGCAATCAGGGGTTCCGCGCTCATCCACGGGGCGCGGGCAATTTCCAGATTGAACGCATAAAGCGGGAACAGCACCCGCCGCATCGGCACCGGCGTGGCCATGGTGGCGGCAAAACGGTCCGGATCGCCACGTTCGACCAGCTCTGCGCAGGCGACGATATCCTCCGTGATCACTCTGCCGCCTCCGCGCCTTGCGCTGCCTCGCGCAGGAGTTTCCAGTTGATCGCGTCCAGCAGCGCCTCGAAACTGGCATCGACGATATTGGGGCTGACCCCTACGGTGGACCAGCGCCGCCCCTGCCCGTCCTCGCTGTCGATGATGACGCGGGTCACGGCCTCGGTGCCACCTTGCGTGATGCGGACCTTGAAATCGACCAGCCGCATATCCGCAATCGCCGCGCTATAGGCACCCAGATCCTTGGCCAGCGCCTTGGCCAGCGCGTTGACGGGGCCACGATCCGATCCGCCCTCATCCATCGACTCGCTGACCGAGAGTTTCTTGATCCCGTCCACCTTCACCACGACAACCGCCTCGGACAGGCTGACCATGCGGTTATACTTGTTCTTGCGCCGCTCGACGGTGACGCGGTAGCGCTTGACCTCGAAAAAATCAGGCGCCTGCCCCATCTCGGCGCGCGCAAGCAATTCAAAACTGGCCTGCGCGGTGTCGTAGGAATATCCCTCACCCTCACGCGCCTT
>JBLRWJ010000155.1:0-5973 GCA_047921315.1 Rhodobacterales bacterium
TTTCTCTATTTCGAGGAAACAGACCTGTGCCACCGCGCCGCGCGCCATGGCTTTGGCACCGTCTATGTGCCGGATAGCCGCGTGATGCATATCGGCTCGGTCTCGACCGGAATGAAAAGCTGGGATGAGGTGCCGGATTACTGGTTTGATTCGCGGCTGCACTATTTCACCAAGACGCATGGCGCGTTCTATGCGCTGCTATGCGCGGCTGCGCGTATTCTGGGCGCAGGGGTGCAATTGCTGCGCCGTCCGGCCAAGCGCCAGCAGAACAAGGGCCAGTTGCGCCGCATCCTGGCCCATCATCGCCGGGCTATTGCGTCCGGTTCCGGGCGCAAGCCGGGTGCGGGGCGTGGCCCTGTCCGGCTGCGTGATATGAAAGGCAAATCATAATGTCCGCTTTTTCCGCTGTTCTGATTGGCAATGAATCCCTGACGCTCAATTGTGGGCAAGTGTTGCTGGATGCCGGCCACCGGCTTGAGGCTGTGGTGACGCGCTGCCCCACTGTGCGCGACTGGGCGCAAGGTGCCGGCCTGCGGGTTGAGGCACCAGGCCCTGATCTGGGGGATCGGTTGCAAGCCACCCGCTTTGACTGGTTGCTCAGCATCGCCAATCTGGATCTGCTGCCCGCCGCCCTGCTGGACCTGCCCGCCAGGGGGGCTGTCAATTTCCACGATGGGCCGCTGCCGCGCTATGCTGGGCTGAATGCCCCTGTCTGGGCGCGGATCAATGGCGAGGGGCAGCACGGGATCACCTGGCATCTGATCGGTGGCGGTATCGATGAGGGGGATATCCTGCTGCAACGCATGTTCGATATCGCCGATGATGACACCGCGCTGACCCTGAACAGCCGCTGCTTTGCCGAGGCGATAGACAGTTTCCCCGATCTGGTCGCGCTGCTGGCCAGCGGCGCACCCGCAGCGCAGAAACAAGACCTGACGCAGCGCAGCTATGTCGGGCTGCATGATCGCCCCGCCTTGGCCGGGCGGCTGGATTTCTCGCGCCCCGCCGCTGATCTGGCGCGCATGGTGCTGGCGCTGGATCATGGCGATCATGGCAATCCGCTCTGCCTGCCCAAGGTGATGACAGCGGGGGGTGTTCTGGCCGTGCAAGGGGCTGCCGTGGTGCCGGGCGGGGCCGGGGCCTTGCCCGGAACGGTGCTGCAGGCCGATGCCGATATGATCATCGTGGTCACGGCAACAGGGCCGCTCAAGCTGTGGGGGTTCACAGATCTGGCGGGCCAAACGGTGGCGCATGATGTGCAGGCGGGGCAGGTCTTGCCCATGCTGGCCGAAGGCGAGGCGGCGGCGCTGGAAAGCGCCTTTGCCCCGCGTGTGCGCGCCGAAACCTTCTGGCGCAACCGGCTGGAGACGCTGGAACCTGCCACGCTGGACCTGACGCAAGCCACGGACACCACCGGAGAGATCAGCCGCGATATAGCTATCCCCGATGATCTGGGGGGTGAGGGGATGATGGCCGCGCTGGCGGTGCTGGTGGCGCGGCTGTCTGAGCGTGTCCATGTTGATCTGGCATGGCGCGATGACGGGCTGACGGACCCTTTGCTGGCGGATTATGTCGCGCCTTGGGCGCCGCTGCGGATCACGCGCAAGGCGGTGCTGGCCGAGGCGGCGCAGGGCTTTGGCGCTGATCTGGCGCGGGCGCGGGCCAGCGGCGGCTTTCTGGCCGATCTGCCGGGGCGTCTGGCCAAACGCGGGCCGCTGCCAGTGCCCGCCGTGGGGCTGGCCGAGGGGGCATTGGCGCGTATCCCCGGCACGATGCTGACGCTGGCCATCGCAGACGGGCGCGCACAACTGATCGCGGATGCGGCGCATCTGTCGCCCATGGCGCTGGATCTGGTCGCGGGGCGTCTGGCGGTTGTGGCCGCGGCGCTTGGTCAGGATGATGCGGTCGATACGCCTGTATCTGACCTGCCGGTGATGCCCGATGCCGAACTGGCGCTGGTCACGCGCGGTTGGAACGACACCGCCATTGACCTGCCCGATATCGCCTGCCTGCATCACATGATCGCGGCGCAGGTGGCCGCCACACCCGATGCCCCCGCGCTGGTCTTTGAAGGCACGCGCCTGACCTACGGCGCGCTGGATGCCGCCGCCAATCGCGTGGCGCATGTGCTGCAAGAGATGGGCGTGGGCCAAGGCACGCTGGTCGGGCTGAACTGTGCGCGCAGCCCTGATATGGTGATCGCGGCCTATGCAATCCTCAAGGCTGGCGGCGCTTATGTGCCGCTTGATCCGGCCTTTCCGCCGGACCGCATCGCGCTTTATATCGCGGATTCGGCCTGCCCCGTGATCGTGACACAAGCCGCCCTTGCCGCTGATCTGCCCCCGCATGACGCGCAAGTGCTGGTGATCGATACGGACCCGCGCGTGGCCAAGGCCCCTGACACACCGCCCGATTGCGCCGCCACAGCCGCCGATATGGCCTATATGATCTATACATCAGGCTCTACCGGGCGGCCCAAGGGCGTGATGGTGGAACATCGCAATGTGGTGAATTTCTGCATCGGTATGGATGCGCGCATTCCGCATAAGGCGGGCGATACATGGCTGGCTGTCACCTCGCTGTCCTTCGATATTTCGGTGCTGGAGCTGTTCTGGACATTGGCGCGCGGCTTCAAACTGGTGCTGAGCAGCGATGAGACACGCGCGCTTGTCTCGAACGGTCCGGTCAATGTGACAGGGCGCGGCATGGCATTCAGCCTGTATTACTGGGGCAATGACGATGGCATCGGGCGCGATAAATACAAGCTGCTGCTGGAGGGGGCGAAATTTGCCGATCAGCACGGGTTTTGCGCTGTCTGGACGCCAGAGCGGCATTTCCACGCCTTTGGCGGGCCTTATCCGAACCCCTCGGTGACAGGGGCCGCCGTGGCGGCGGTGACGCAGAACATCAGCGTGCGGGCAGGCAGTTGCGTGGCCCCGCTGCACCATCCGGCAAGGATTGCCGAGGAATGGGCGGTGATCGACAACCTGACCAACGGGCGCGCGGGGCTGGCGATTGCCAGCGGCTGGCAACCCGATGATTTCATCCTGCGCCCTGAAAATGCGCCGCCCCACAACAAGCCCGCGATGATGCAGGCGATTGCCGATCTGCGCAAACTCTGGGCGGGGGAGGCGGTGGAATACCCCACGGCCGCAGGCGGGATGCACGGTGTTGTCACGCAACCGCGCCCTGTCTCCAAGGTGTTGCCGATCTGGGTGACCACAGCAGGCAACCCCGATACATGGCGCGAGGCGGGGCTGATCGGGGCCAATGTGCTGACGCATCTTTTGGGCCAGTCGATTGACGAGGTGGGCGGCAAGATCCAGCTCTATCATCAGGCGCTGCGCGAGGCGGGGCATGATCCGGATGATTTCCAGGTTACCCTGATGCTGCACAGCTATCTGGGCCAAGACCGCGATACCGTGCGTGACATCGCCCGCGAACCGATGAAGGATTACCTGCGCTCTGCCGCCGGACTGATCAAGCAATATGCGTGGGCCTTTCCCGCCTTCAAACGGCCCAAAGGCGTTGATAACGCCTTCCAGCTTGACCTTGGCTCGCTGGAAGAGGACGAGCTGGAGGCGATCCTTGATTTCGCCTTCCTGCGCTATTTCGACGAATCCGGCCTCTTCGGCACGATTGACGATGCAATGGCGCGCGTTGAACAGGTCCGCCGCATCGGCGTGACGGAAGTGGCCTGCCTGATCGATTACGGCATCCCGGTGCCGCAGGTGCTGGAGGGGCTGGTGCCGCTGGCCGAGGTGGTCAAACGCGCCAATACCGGGCTGGAACCCGCGGCGGATGATTACTCTGTCGCGGCGCAGATCGTGCGGCATGGGGTGACCCATCTGCAATGCACCCCCAGCATGGCGCGGATGATCGCCATGAACGACGAGGCGCGCGCCGCGCTGTCAAAGGTGAAACACCTGATGCTGGGCGGCGAGGCGCTGCCCGCTGCGCTGGTGGCGGAATTTGCCGGTCTGACACAGGCCAAAGTGGAAAACATGTATGGCCCGACCGAGACAACGATCTGGTCCACAACCGAAACGGCGGCGGCGGCGGGGCAGGGGGTTGTCAATATCGGCACGCCGATTGCGAATACGCAGGTCTATGTGCTGGATGATGATCTGACCCCCGTGCCCGTGGGCATGGCGGGAGAGCTGTTTATCGGCGGTCATGGCGTGACGCGGGGCTATTGGCAGCGCGATGACCTGACAGCGGAACGGTTTTTGCCTGATCCCTTCATCCGCGCTGATCGCGCCTCTTCAGGTGGGGCGCGGATGTATCGCACCGGCGATCTGGTGCGCTGGCGCAGCGATGGGCGGCTGGATTTCCTTGGCCGCGCCGATCACCAGATCAAACTGCGCGGCTACCGGATCGAACTGGGTGAGATCGAGGCCGCGATGGACGGTTTCGCCGGTATCCGTCAAGCCGTGGTGATGGCGCGCGAGGATGTGCCGGGGCTGGTGCGGCTGGTGGGCTATTACACCGCCAGCGCCGCAGTGGACGAAAGCGCGCTCAAGGCGCATCTGGCGGCGAAGATGCCGGATTATATGGTGCCCACCGCCTTTGTGCCGCTGGATGCCTTCCCGCTGACCCCGAACCGCAAGGTGGATCGCAAAGCCTTGCCCGCGCCGCAAATGCGCACCGTTGCGGCCCCCGCGATTGCGCCGGTGCAGATGGACACACCCGTTGCGGCAGCAGCGCCAAGGGCGGAAGAGCGCATAGCGATGACGCCCGCGCCCGCGCCCGCCGCCCCTTCCGCCGCCGCCCCATCCACCGGTCACACCTTCACCCAGGCGCAGGCCGAAGCGGCGATTGCCGCGATCTGGTCGCGCATTCTGGGGGTGCAGGGCATCGGCGCGCGGGATAATTTCTTTGATCTGGGCGGGCATTCCCTCTTGGCCGTGCAGGCGCATCGTGAAATCCGCGCTGATCTGGGCATCCGCAGCCTCAGCATCACCGATATTTTCCGCTTTCCGGTCTTGTCGGCACTGGCGGTCAAGCTGGTGGGGCAACCGCTGCCTGCAAGCGGCGCTATTCCCGCCGCGCCAGCGCCTGACCCCACCCCGACAGCGGCACCACCACCGCAACCCGCAGCAGCAACCCCGGCACCAGCACCGCAACCCGCAGAACCTGCCGCCGCGCAAGTGTTGCACCCTGCCGATGACCGCGCCGGATACCGCACGCAAGCGATGGCGCGCCGCCGTCAGCTCAGGGCGGACCGGCTGCCGCGCACCGGATGATGCAGGATCTGGAACGCAGAATCGCGGCGCTGTTCGGTGCCGGTGTCGCCGTGGCCGTGACCGACACCGCCGCGCCCAACCCGCCGCTTTTGCCGGTCGAGGCGGTGGCCATGGCCCGCGCCGTGCCGCAGCGCGTGGCCGAGTTTACCGCCGGGCGCGCCGCCGCACGGCTTGCGATGCAGCGGCTGGGCCTGCCACCGCTTGCGGTGCCCGCCGCCCCGGATCGCAGCCCCGTCTGGCCTGCGGGTCTGACCGGATCAATCAGCCATGCGGGCGGCATCTGCGCCGCTGTGCTCACGCGCGATCTGTCCCGCCGGATCGGGCTGGATATCGAAGATCCCGCCCCGCTGGAGCCTGACCTGTGGCCGCTGGTTCTGACCCCCGCTGAACTGACAGCGCTGAACACCCTGCCCCCTGCCGATAGGGGCATCGTGGCCAAGCGGGTTTTTGGCATAAAAGAGGCAGCCTATAAGGCGCAATTCACCCTGACCGGGGCCGTCATCGGTTTTCAGGCGCTGGAGGTTCTGCCGCTGCCCGGCCTTGCTGGGCAGGTGCCCGGTGGTTTTGGGGATGATTCCGTTAATTCCCCGCTAGAGGCTGCCACCGCACAGGTGCGCGCAACCGATATCGGAACAATGGTGCCCGGTTTGCAAAAACTGTTTCCAAAACAGGGCCGCCGCTGCCAGATTGCCGGGCCTGCGCAAAACACCCGCAATATGCTGATTGC
>JBLRWJ010000156.1:0-2220 GCA_047921315.1 Rhodobacterales bacterium
TGTCAGGATCAGGTTCAGAACGGCGCGGGCATCGACGCCAAGATCACCGCGCAGGCTGTGGATCGCGGAGATCCGTTCATCGACTGATGGCGCAAAGCGGGCGGCCAGCAAACGCTCCAGCCGGATTTTGCGCGCTTGCAGGGCGGGATCGGGTTCATCCGCGATGGACATGCGCAGCGGATCAAGCTGATCCTCGGACGGGCTGCGCGCGATGGCATCAAGCGCGGCCAGTCGCCGCGCCGGATCATCATCCAGCAACTGAAACACCACCAATGCCGCACCAATGGCGCGCCGCACACCGGCATTTGGCCGCAATTCCGTGATATCCGCACTGGTGACCTGCCCCGCATCCGCGCCGCTATCAATATCGCGCAGCGCAATGCCGCCCCCGTCGGTACGCCCGAAATAGAACAGGCCATCGCTGGCCCGCAGGTAAATTTCGCGGTCGCGCCACCCTTCCAGAAACGCCGGAACACCGGGCAAATCAGACGCCAGCAACACCGCGAGCAAGGCGTCAACTGTGCCGCGTGACGGGTTCGCCACCGCCTCTGCATTGGCTTGCAACAAGGTCTGGAGCGGGGTTGCCCCCTCTTGTGCGCGCGCCGGGGAAAAGCCCAGACTGATCACCAGTGCAACGCAAATAAAGCGCAGTAACATGAGGTTTCCTTGACCGATCTGTCAGAACAAAGGGGGGCATGGATCGCCGCGCCCCCGGTTATCGATCAATAGTTCGAGGTCAGCTGAACACAGGTCTGGGTGACGGTGTTATACATCCCACAGCCCAGATCCTTCCAATCGCTGGTCAGAACAGCGGATTCCGGCAGGTAATCCGTCCATGCATCGCCTTCCACCTCGGATGTCTGGCTGATGATGTCAAACTGACCATCGGCACGAATTTCCCCGATCAGCACCGGCTTTGCCAGATGATGATTTGGCAGCATGAACGCAGTGCCGCCTGTCAGGTTGGGAAATTCCTGCCCGTACATCGCGGCACGCACCGCATCCACCTCAACCGAACCCGCAGCTGTGGCGGCATTCACCCACATGTTGAAGCCGATGTAATGCGCTTCCATCGGGTCATTGGTCACACGGTTCTCGCCAGCAAAGGCTTTCCAACTTTCGATGAATTCCGCATTCGCCGGGGTATCAGCCGACATGAAATAGTTCCACGCCGCCAAATGACCGACCAGTTCGGATGTATCCAGACCAGAAAGCTCTTCTTCGCCAACCGAAAACGCAACCACCGGAATATCATCCGCAGAAACGCCCGCCGCCGCCAGTTCTTTGTAGAACCCGATATTCGCATCGCCATTGATGGTTGAAATCACGCCAACCTGTTTGCCATCCGCGCCCAGCGCTACAACATCGGCCACAATCGTGGCCCAGTCAGAATGACCGAACGGCGTGTAATTGACAAAAATATCCTCGGCCGCGATCCCTTTTGAAATCAGGTAGCTTTCAAGAATGTTGTTCGTGGTGCGCGGATAGACGTAATCGGTGCCGAGCAAGGCAAACTTTTCAACGCCCAGCTCCTCAAGGAAATAATCCGTGGCCGGAATCGCCTGCTGGTTTGGGGCAGCGCCTGTATAGAACACGTTGCGCGATGATTCCTCGCCCTCATATTGCACCGGATAGAACAACAGGCCGTTCAATTCCTCGATCACCGGCAGCACGGATTTGCGGCTGACGCTGGTCCAGTTGCCAAAGATCACGTCCACCTCATTGATGGTCAGCAATTCGCGGGCTTTCTCTGCAAACAGTGGCCAATCCGAGGCCGGATCAACCACAACGGCTTCAATCTCGCAGCCCAGCAACCCGCCTTTGGCGTTTTGCTGTTCGACCAGCATCAGCATCACATCTTTCAAGGTTGTCTCGGAAATCGCCATGCTGCCTGACAGCGAATGCAGCACGCCAACCTTCACAGGACAGTCCTGCGCAGTTGCCACACCTGCGCCCGCCAAGGTCGCGGCAAGCGCCAATCCCGTAATTTTCAGTCCATGTGTCATTGAATTATGTCCCCAGTCATATATTTGCGGACCGGGCCTTGGCGTGGGTCAGACCGTTGGGTCGCCATGCCATCTGGCTGTCCGCAACAAGTGTGTTGCTGTCGCACAGTGGGTGTATCTGCCAGGATCGGCCCGCTGTGCGGCTTTATGGAGGGCCGAATGACCGTTCCGCGCTCTATTGGGGGAAGAGCCGCATATTTGCGCAATCGTCCAC
>JBLRWJ010000156.1:2320-5934 GCA_047921315.1 Rhodobacterales bacterium
AATCAGCCAAGCCTCGCCTCAAGCAGCGGATGCGCCAAAAAAAACCCCGGCGCTTGGCCGGGGCAGTCCAACAGGGAGGTGCATATGATGACCCGCATATGCGACGGGATTCCGGAAAGATTCCATGGATCGCTTCTAAATCATGATTACAGAATACCACTTTGATCTGTATCAAGACAGTAGGGTTTTCCTTATGCGGTCCAACTGCATCCCTTATGCAACAAGACGGTAGCCACCGGATTCTGTCACCAGCAAACGGGCATTCGATGGATCGGGTTCGATCTTCTGGCGCAACCTGTAGATATGCGTCTCAAGCGTGTGGGTGGTAACGCCTGCATTATAGCCCCAGACCTCGTGCAACAACACATCACGCGGCACCACGCCTTCGGTTGCACGGTAAAGATATTTCAGGATATTCGTCTCTTTCTCGGTCAGGCGGATTTTCTTGTCATCCTCGGTCACCAGCATCTTCATCGATGGCTTGAACGTGTAGGGCCCCAGCGTAAAGACGGCATCCTCGCTTTGCTCATGCTGGCGCAGTTGGGCGCGGATACGCGCCAGCAGAACCGGAAATTTGAACGGTTTGGTGATGTAGTCATTCGCCCCGGCATCCAGACCCAGAATGGTATCTGCGTCACTGTCATGGCCTGTCAGCATCAGAATCGGGCATTTCACCCCTTGTTTGCGCATCAATCGGCACAATTCGCGGCCATCCGTATCGGGCAGGCCCACATCAAGGATCACCAAATCATACAGCGCCTCTTTGGCGCGCTTCATCGCCTCTGATCCGTTGCCCGCCTCAAAGACATCAAAGTCCTCGGTCATCACAAGCTGCTCGCTCAACGCCTCGCGCAGATCTTCGTCATCATCGACCAATAGAATTTTTTTCAGCTGTGCCATGGGTTTCCCTCCTGTATTGTCATTCAAGATGTGCCTATCTGGCAAAGCCCACAAGTCAGGGTGCCATTCTCTCACGCTGTCGTGTAAAGCAGTGTGCAAATGTTTCAGCTATCACCGGAAAACCCCGCATCTGACACCAATAACCTAACAGGACCAGCATGAGTTTCACTCCGGATGTTACAGAGATTCTGGCCCGCGCCCGCGCTGATCTGCGCATGGGCGTGCCTGTTGTCCTGTTCGATGGCCCCACCGGCGCCCTTGTTCTGGCCGCCGAGACGTTGGATGCGCAGCGCCTTGCAGACCTGCATGCCTTGGGCGGCACCCCTGTTCTGGCCCTCACAGAAAGACGCGCCACAACATTGAAGGCCCGCGCCTATGACGGCGATATCGCGCGCGTTGTGCTACCACCGCAGGCCGGGTTGGCATGGGTTCTGGGCGTGGCCGATCCTGCCGATGACCTGAAAACCCCGATGAAAGGGCCCCTGATCACCCAACGCAATGGCGCGGCTGATCTGCACCGCCTTGCCGTGATCCTGACCAAAACCGCGCGCCTGCTGCCTGCCGCGCTGCTGCTGCCGCTCTCTGATCCCACCGGCTTTGCCACCACCCATGGCCTGACCCGTATTGATGCGCCGCGCGCCCGCCCTCTGCTGGCTGCTGCACCCGAACCCCATCCCGTTGTTAGCGCCCGCCTGCCCGTTGCCGCTGCTGAGGCCGGACGCCTGCATATCTTTCGCCCCGAAGATGGCGGCGAGGAACATTACGCCTTTGAGATCGGACAACCCGACCGTGACACCCCGGTGCTGGCGCGGCTGCACTCGGCCTGCTTTACCGGCGATGTGCTGGGCAGCCTGAAATGTGATTGCGGCCCGCAACTGCACGGCGCTTTGGCGCAGATGGGCGCGGCAGGGGCGGGCGTGTTGCTTTACCTCAACCAAGAAGGGCGCGGGATCGGCCTTGCCAACAAAATGCGTGCCTATTCGCTGCAGGATCAGGGCTTTGATACCGTCGAGGCGAACCACCGGCTGGGCTTTGAGGATGACGAGCGTGATTTCCGCCTTGGTGCTGAAATCCTGAAATCCATGGGCTTTGGCGCAGTGCGGTTGCTGACAAACAACCCGCGCAAAATCACCATGATGGAAAAACAAGGCATCACCGTCACAGAACGTGTGCCGCTGAAAGTGGGCGAAAACGCCTATAACAGCGCCTATCTGGCCACCAAATCCGCCAAATCGGGGCATCTTCTGTGACCGCATCTTTTGTCACCCTCGCAACCCCGCAGGATATGGTGCTCACCCCCATGGGCCTGCGCTTTCAGGGCCGGATCTTCCCCTGCACCATCGGTCGCGGCGGTATCCGCCACGCCAAACGCGAAGGCGACAGCGCCACACCGCAGGGCATCCATGGCATTGTGGGCATGCTCTACCGCCCCGATCGCATGGCCCGCCCCACCGATTGGGCCGTACCGATCCACCCCAATGACCTGTGGTCCGATGATCCCAAACATGAGGATTACAACCTCATGGTCCGCGCCCCCTACCCGCATAGTCACGAAAAACTGCGCCGCGCCGATCCGCTTTATGATCTTGTCCTGATCACAAACTGGAACTGGCCGCGCGCCATTCGCGGACATGGCTCTGCCATCTTTATCCACCAGCAGCGCCGCCCCGGTTACCCCACCGAGGGCTGCGTCGCGCTGCGCCGCGATCACCTGCTCTGGATCGCGCAGCGCCTGCGCCATGGCTGCCGCCTGATCGTGGCCTGACCCCGTCCAGCCCTTGGCGCTTCTTCTTGCCTTAAATATCCATTGCGCAACGCGTCAGCCGTAAGCACGCTCTCCGAAAATGGCGGAACCGACGCGGATATGCGTGGCCCCCAGCGCGATGGCGGATTCGAAATCACCGCTCATACCCATCGACAGGCCCGTCAGCCCGTTGCGTGCGGCAATCTTGGCCAGCAGCGCAAAATGCAAGGATGGCTCCTCCTCCACAGGGGGGATACACATCAACCCGCGCACAGGCAGGTCCAGCGCGCGCGCCTCGGCCACAAAACCATCCGCCTGCGCAGGCAGAACGCCCGCCTTTTGCGGCTCTTGTCCGGTGTTGATCTGCAAGAATATATCAGGGCATTGCCCCATCTCTTGCGCCAGCCGCGCGATGGTTTGCGCCACTTTGGGCCGGTCTACCGAATGGATCGCCTGAAACAGCTCCATCGCCTGACGCGCCTTGTTGGTCTGCAAGGGGCCAATCAGATGCAACTCGATCCCGTCATAGGTTTCACGAAACGCCGGCCACTTGCCCGCCGCCTCCTGCACGCGGTTTTCACCGAAGGTGCGGTGCCCCTCGTCCAGCACGGCGGCAACGCGTGCATCGGGCTGCACCTTGGACACGGCGATCAGCGTCACAGAGTCAGGGCTGCGCCCGGCATCATCACAGGCTTTGGCGATACGGGACCGGATTTCGGACAGCGACATGAGGTTTTCCCCTGTTGGTTCAACGCAGTCGCATGAAAACACCATGCCCGCACAAAAGAAAAGGGCGATGACGCTGCCGATCTTCTGGTCGGGCCGGTGAACTGATGTGGTGGATGCCTCCACTCATCAGCATCGTATACCATGACCTGTGTGACCGGTTCAGGCCGCACCATGGCCCAGTCCTACTCGGCTTGCTGGAAGGCAAATGGTTCAGACTGAACGAAGCTGGCGGACGCTTCGC
>JBLRWJ010000157.1:0-5916 GCA_047921315.1 Rhodobacterales bacterium
GTGGCGTTCAGCATATCGCAGAAAACCTCGTTGCCGCTGGCCTCGGCCACGGCCATGTGGAAATCGAAATCGGCCTCGCGCACCGGTTTGCGCGCCCGCATCGTGCGCGCCATATGGTCCAGCGCCGCCTCGATCCTGTCCAGATCACGCGGTGTGGCGCGCAGCGCGGCAAGGCGCGCCGCCGCCGCCTCCAGCGACAGCCGCGCCTCCATGCAGCGCATCAGCCCGGCCACATCACCCGCCCCCGCTGCCTCGATCAGGCCCTGCGGCGGGCGGCGGCGCACGAAACTGCCCACGCCATGTTGCGCCAGAACGATCCCGTCATCACGCAACCGCGCCAGCGCCTCGCGCACCACAGGGCGTGACACCTCGAAGCGTTCACTGATCTGATGCTCGGATGGCAGTTTATCGCCCTCGGCCAACTGGCCCGAGGCGATCAGTTCCAGAATACGCCCGTAAATCTGATCGGCCAATGTCTCGCGTTTGCGGATCGTCGCATTCAACAGCGGATCATCGGGTCTGCCGGTCTGAGTCATGGGTCCATCGCTCGCTTGGTCGTCGGGCGCGACATCTGGCAGGTAGCACCACGCGCCCCGATCCGGTTGACCGGACACAAGCGGTTGATCTCCTCCCGTCGCAGGCCCACCATGCACAGGACAATGGCTGTTGTAAACAATATTGACAAGCAGGCAGCCTTCAGGCCAGACATGATCAACACAGAAAGAAGGGACCACATGACATGACACAGCACGCAACCCAAAAGGCCCGCACTGCTGGCAAGGTTCTGGTGGATCAACTTCTGGTGCATGGTGCCGATACCGCCTATTGCGTGCCCGGCGAAAGCTATCTTGAAGTGCTGGATGCGCTGCATGATGTGTCAGACCGCTTTACCCTGATCAATGCACGCCACGAGGCGGGGGCCGCCAATATGGCCGAAACCTATGGCAAGCTGACAGGCAAGCCCGGCATCGCCATGGTCACGCGTGGCCCCGGTGCCTGCCATGCCTGTATCGGCGTGCATATCGCGCAACAAGACAGCACGCCGATGATCCTGCTGATCGGTCAAGTGGGCCGCGACATGATGGATCGTGAGGCGTTTCAGGAGGTGGATTACCGCCAGATGTTCGGCGGCCTTGCCAAATGGGTGGCGCAGATCGACAGCCCCGAACGCGTGCCCGAATATATGGCGCGTGCCTTCCGCGTGGCCACATCAGGCCGCCCCGGCCCCGTTGTGCTGGCTTTGCCCGAAGACATGCTGACAACCACCGTCACCGTGCCCGATGCCCGCGCCTATAGTGCCACGCGCGCGGCCATCACCCCCGCGCAGATCAGCGAAATATCCACCCTTCTGGCGCAGGCCGAACGGCCGATGCTGCTGCTGGGTGGCTCTGGCTGGACCGATGCGGCGGCGGCCGATATCCGCCGCTTTGCCGAGGCGAACAAACTGCCCGTCACCACCTCTTTCCGGCGTCAGGACACGATCGACAACCGTTCCGACAGCTATATCGGTGAATTCGGCACCGCCACCGCCGCCGCGCTGCATCAACGTCTGGCCGAGGCCGATATCGTGCTGGTGCTGGGCGCGCGGCTGGGCGAGATGACGACCAAAGGCTATACCAATATCACGCCGCCCGACCCGGCGCAGCGGTTGATCCATGTGCATCCTGACGCGGATGAGATTGGCCGCGTCTACAGCCCCGATCTGGGCATCGCTGCCGATATGGCGGCGGTGGCTGCCGCTTTGGGCGGGGTGGATCTGGCGCGGCAGAACGCTTGGGGCGATTGGTGCGCCACCCTGCGCGGCGAATATCTGGCCGATACCGCACGCCCCGCCGATGGCGGCTGGGCCCTTGATATGGGCCAAGCGCTTTGCGATCTCCGCGATGAACTGCCCGATGACATGATCATCACGCTGGATGCGGGCAACCATACCGGCTGGGCGCAGCGTTTCCTGCGTTTTGGCAGACCGGGGCGCGAGATCGGCTCGACCTGCGGCTCCATGGGGTATTCGGTGCCCGCCGCCGTAGCCGCCAGCCTGCACCACCCCGACAGGCTGGTGCTGTCCATGGTCGGCGATGGTGGCTTTATGATGAGCGGTCAGGAACTGACGGTGGCTGCGCAATATGGCGGCACGCCCATCGTGTTGCTGTTCAATAATGGCATCTATGGCACGATCCGTATGCATCAGGAACGTGACCACCCGCTGCGCGTGTCTGGCACCACATTGAAAACCCATGACTTTGTCCGCATGGCCGAAGGCTATGGCTGCTATGCCGAACGCGTCAGCGACACGGCAGGTTTCGCCCCCGCGCTGGCGCGTGCCCGCGCCTCTGGCAAGCCTGCGGTGCTGGAACTGGTGACAGACCCCGAACAGATCACCTCGCGCACAACAATCACCAAACTGCGTGCCGCTGCGGGCGTGCCTACATGATGATCGCGTCCTATCCATATGGTTTTGAAAGGAATTGCAGATGATTGACCTTTATACATGGAGCACGCCGAACGGGCGCAAAGTCTCGATCCTGCTGGAAGAACTGGGCCTGCCCTACACGGTTCACCCCGTCCATATCGGCAAGGATGAACAATTCGCGCCTGATTTTCTGGCCATCGCGCCCAATAACAAGATCCCCGCGATTGTGGATCATGACAACGGCCTCAGCCTTTTTGAATCCGGCGCGATCATGGTCTATCTGGCGGAAAAGACGGGTAAATTCCTGCCGACAGACCCCATAGCCCGCGCCGATGTGATGCAATGGCTGATGTGGCAGATGGGCGGCTTTGGCCCGATGCTGGGGCAGGCGCATTTTTTCCTGCGCAACAATCGCGGCCTGTCCGCGCCCGCCGAGCAGCGTTTCGCCAAAGAAGCACAGCGCCTTTACGGCGTGCTGGATCGCCAGCTTGAGGGCAATGATTACGTGGCGGGCGACTATTCCATCGCCGATATGGCGATTTTTCCATGGGCCGCCCGCCATGACTGGCACGAGGTTGACCTGACCCAATTCCCCAATGTCCTGCGCTGGTATCGCGCGCTTGCCGAACGCCCCGCAGTGCAGCGCGGCTATCAGGTGCCCACCGATGTCGGCCCCATCCCGATGCCCGCATGACTGGGCAAACGATCATCGTCACCGGCGCAGGCAGCGGCATCGGGCGTGCCACGGCGCGGCTGTTTCTGGCCAATGGCTGGCGCGTCGGCCTGATCGGGCGGCGTGCCGATGCGCTGACGGGAACCGCAGATGGTCACCCGAACGCGCTGATCCTGCCCGGTGATGTGACGGATGACGCCACTGTCGAGGCGCTGTTCGACCGCGCCATGCAGGACTGGGGCCGCCTTGATGTGGTCTTTAACAATGCAGGGCGCAACCTTGCCGCCGACACGATTGACCGGATCGCGCCGGATGATTTCCGCGCGGTGCTGGATGTGAACGTCACCGGCCTGTTCCTGACCGCCCGCGCCGCCTTTGCCCGCATGCGCGCGCAATCGCCCCAAGGCGGGCGGATCATCAACAACGGCTCCATCTCGTCGCATGCGCCGCGCCCCGGCTCCATCGCCTACACGGCTGCGAAACATGCCGTCACCGGCATCACCCGCACCCTGTCGCTGGATGGGCGCCCGTTCAACATCGCCTGCGGCCAGATCGATATCGGCAATGCCATGTCCGGCATGGCGGACCGCATGGCCAAGGGCGTGCCGCAAGCCGATGGCAGTATCAGGGCCGAGGCGATGATGGATGTCACGGTTGTGGCTGATACCGTGCTGCATATGGCCAGCCTGCCGGATGGCGCAAATGTTCAATTCGTCACCGTTATGGCCACCAATATGCCCTTTGTCGGGCGCGGCTAGAAAGGCCTTATCACGATGTCCGAGGTTCTGATCATCGGCACTTACGCCGATAGCGATGCCGCCGCCATGCGCGCGGAGTTCGGCGATCTGGCGCTGCCGAAACTGGCCGATATGCCCGCCCTGCCCGCCAATATTCGCGCACAGGTCCGCGCCGTGGCCTGCAAAAGCCACGAGGCGTTCGGCGCGCGCGAAATGGACATGCTGCCCGCGCTGCAACTGATCGCGCGCTATGGCGTGGGTTATGACGCGGTGGACCTGCCCGCCGCTGCCGCGCGCGGCATTACCGTGACCAATACCCCCGATGTGCTGACCGATGATGTGGCCGATCTGGCGGTGGCGATGTGGCTGGGGATATTGCGCGAGGTGGAACGCGGGATCGCCTCTGTCCGCTCTGGTGCGTGGGCGCGCTCTGGCCCGCCGCTGGCGCGCAAGGCAACAGGCCGCAGCATCGGCATCCTTGGCCTTGGCCGTATCGGTCGCGCCACCGCTGAGCGTCTGGCGGCCTTCCATTGCAAGGTGCACTACCATTCCCGCCAGCGCAAGGATACGCCCGCAGGCTGGCAGCATCACGCCACCCCGCTCGCGCTTGCCAGCGCTGTGGATGACCTGTTCGTCACCACCATCGGCGGGGCCGAGACGGAAAACCTGATCACCGCCGAAATCCTGACCGCGCTTGGCGGTGACGGGCACCTGATCAACATGTCGCGCGGCTCGGTCGTGGATGAGGGCGCCCTGATCACCGCCTTGGAAACCGGCACCATCCGCGGGGCGGCGCTGGATGTGTTCCGCAATGAACCCACCCCAGATCCGCGCCTGATCCGCCTGCCGCAGGTCTTGCCCCTGCCCCATATCGGCACCGCCACGGTAGAAACCCGCGCCGCCATGGGGCAGTTGCAGCGCGCCAATATCCATGCGCTTTTATCCGGCAAACCGCTGCTTACCCCGGTCATCGCGGATTGATCCGGCCCTTGTGCGCATCGCATGGCCCCGTTATCCGCAAAAGCGCACCATCTGTCACAACAAAGGAACAGCCCATGATCGAACGTATCGGAACCGGCCCGCGCATGAGCGCGATCGTCAAGCATAACGGCACCATCTATCTGGCCGGACAAGTCGGCGAAGGCGCTACCGTGGCCGAACAGACCGCCGATTGCCTTGCCCAGATCGATGATCTGCTGGCCCAGGCCGGCAGCGACAGAACCTGTATCCTGCAAACCATCATCTGGTTGGCTGACATGGATGATTTCGCCGAAATGAACGCGGCATGGGATGCATGGATTCCCGCAGGCCACACCCCCGCACGCGCGACGGGCGAGGCGAAACTGGCCGCCCCGAAATACCGCGTCGAGATCATCGTGACTGCGGCTGAAAAAGCATAGATCGGCCAAAGGCGGCGCCGTTCCTGTTGCGCCATCTTGGCAAAGGGGGCGGCGCTGTCATAAGGCTGTCACGGAGATCAACGCCTCCAGAACCGCAAAATGCGGCGCAGGCATCCTTGGCAGGAACAGACACCCCATGGCACAGGCCGCAAAACCCCAACCGCAATCCCATCCCGAAGCCCCAAAAAATCCGGCCCCCGCGCCGGTTGCCGCACAGCAGGTGCCACCCAAAGGCCCGGTTTTCACCGATTTCGCCAGCATCTGACCGCGTAAGGCCGGATGACAAGCCCGGTGCGTGCTGGCACAATCGCGCCATGAGCACGCCTGTCTCCACGATTCCAAACCTTGGCCCCGCGATGGAGCGGGACTGCGCCCGCGCGGGCATCCATTCAGCCGAAGAATTGCGCGCCCTCGGGCCGGATGAAGCCTATGGCCGGTTGCTCGCCAACGGGAAAAAGCCACATTTCATCGGCTATTATGTGCTGGTCATGGCCTTGCAGGGCCGTCCGTGGAACGACTGCAAAGGCGCGGAAAAGGCTGCCCTACGGCTGCGCTTCGATACGTTGAAAGCGCAGCATAGCGATACGGACCTGCACCATCTCGAAGCGGTGCTGGACACAATCGGCGTGATCGCGCCAGAGAGGCTGCAACAACAGTCGTTCCGGCATGTGATCGCCGACACGCGGGGCGGGTCAG
>JBLRWJ010000158.1:0-5823 GCA_047921315.1 Rhodobacterales bacterium
ATCCGGGGCGCAATCTGGCACCATCGGCGGTGGTGCGCTGGAATATGAGGCGATGCAAGCCGCATGCCGGATGCTGGCGGACGGGCCAGACCTGCGGCTGTCGCGGCACGCGCTGGGCCCCGATCTGGGGCAATGTTGCGGCGGGGCGGTACAGCTTGTGGCGGAGATATATGACGCGGCAAAGCTGAGCGATCTGGAGGGGCGGGACGTGATCATGCGGCCTGTCATTGCCGGGGCGCCAAAACCGCTGGCGCTGCGGCGAATCGAGATGCGGGCGCGCGGGCAAGGCGACTGCCCCACAGCGCAACTGATCGGTGGCTGGATGGTGGAACCGGTGCAGCGCCCCAGCGTGCCGGTCTGGATCTGGGGCGCGGGTCATGTCGGGCGCGCATTGGTGGCCACGCTGTCGCCGCTGCCGGATCTGGCGATCACATGGGTTGATACCGCGCCTGACCGTTTTCCCGAAACGGTGCCGGACGGGGTGAGCGCCCTGCCTGCTGCCGATCCTGCACGGCTGATCCGCCATGCGCCGGCAAACGCGCATCACCTGATCCTGACCTATTCCCATGCGCTGGATCTGGCGCTGTGCCACGGCGTGCTGGAGCATGGTTTTGCCAGCGCCGGGCTGATCGGGTCGGCCACCAAATGGGCGCGGTTCCGGTCCCGGCTCTCGGCGATGGGGCACGGCTCTGCGCAAATAGCGCGCATTCGCTGTCCGATTGGCGATCCTGCCCTTGGCAAACACCCGCAGGCGATTGCAATCAGCGTCGCGGCCAGCCTAATGAACGCAACCGCAGTCAAAGCCCACAAAAAGGAACGCAGCGCATGACAGCACCGGTTCTGAGCATCAACGGGCTGACCAAGGCCTATCCGGGGGTTGTGGCAAATTCCGATGTGTCCTTTGATATTCAGCAAGGTGAGGTCCATGCCCTGTTGGGCGAGAATGGCGCAGGCAAATCCACCTTGGTCAAGATGATCTACGGGCTGGTGAAACCGGATGCCGGATCAATGACGTTTCAGGGCCGCCCCTTCGCCCCCGCAGAGCCACGCGCGGCGCGCGGTGCCGGGGTGGCGATGGTGTTTCAGCATTTCTCGTTGTTTGACGCGCTGAATGTGGCAGAGAATATCGCCTTGGGGATGGAGAACCCGCCACGGCTGGCGGATCTGGCCGGGCGCATCCGCGCGGTGTCAGAAACCTATGGCCTGCCGCTGGACCCGTTCCGCACCGTGGGCGATCTGTCCGCGGGCGAGCGGCAGCGGGTCGAGATCATCCGCTGCCTGCTGCAGGACCCGCGCCTGCTGATCATGGATGAGCCGACATCGGTGCTGACCCCGCAGGAGGTTGAGATCCTGTTTGAAACCCTGCGCAAACTGACCGCCGAAGGGGTCGCGATCCTTTATATCAGCCATAAGCTGGAGGAGATCCGCACCCTGTGCGATACCGCGACCATCCTGCGGCTGGGCAAGAAGGTGGCCACCTGCACGCCAGCCAAGACAACCGCCAGGGATCTGGCCGAAATGATGGTGGGCACGGTGCTGAAAACGCCGGAACGCAGTGGGCGGGCCTTGGGCGATGTGGCGCTGGAATTGCGCGGGCTTTCGGTCCGCTCCCCCTCGGAATTTGGCTGTTCGCTGAAGGATATTACCCTATCGGTGCAAAAAGGCGAGGTTCTGGGCTTGGGCGGCGTGGCGGGCAACGGGCAGGACGAACTGCTGGGCGCGCTATCGGGCGAGTTGCGCAGCGCGCCGGCGATGGTGCGGATGGATGGCAAGGATATCGGTATGCTGGGCCCGATGGAGCGGCGGCGCATCGGCCTGCTTTGCGCGCCAGAAGAACGGCTGGGCCATGCCGCAGCCCCTGATATGAGCCTGACCGAAAATGCCATGCTGACCGGATCGCTGCGCGAAGGGCTGGAGCGGCGCGGATTTCTGGACTGGGCGCGCGCAGAGGATTTTGCCAAGGCGATCATCAGCCGTTTCGATGTCCGCACGCCCGGGCCGGGCAATGCGGCACGCTCGCTTTCCGGGGGGAATTTGCAGAAATTCGTGATCGGGCGCGAGGTGATGCAACGGCCCGAGGTTCTGGTTGTCAACCAGCCCACTTGGGGGGTGGATGCTATGGCCGCCGCAGCCATCCGGCAGGCGCTGCTGGATCTGGCGGCGGGCGGCGCGGCGGTGGTGGTGATCAGTCAGGATCTGGACGAGTTGATGGAGGTGGCCGACCGTTTCGCTGCGCTGAATGAGGGGCGGCTGTCACGCATCCGGCCAACATCGGGGCTGAGTATCGATGAAATCGGCCTGATGATGGGGGGGGCCCATGACATGGAGGTGGCGCATGTCTGACACCACGGGATGTGAGTATTTGCAGAACAATGAAGGGGCGCGGATATCATGCTGAAGCTGGAAAAGCGGCCGCAGCCCTCGCAGGTCTGGATCTATCTTGCGCCTGTGGTCGCGGTGATTGCCACGATGGTTGCGGGCGGGGCGCTGTTTGCGATGCTGGGCAAAGACCCGCTGGTGGCGATCCGCACCATTTTCTGGGACCCGCTATTTTCGGAATTTGCGTTTTATTATCGCCCGCAACTGTTGGTGAAAGGCGCGCCGCTGGTTCTGATCGCGATTGGTCTGAGCCTTGGGTTTCGGGCCGGTATCTGGAATATCGGGGCCGAGGGGCAGTATATCATGGGCGCGCTGGCGGGGGCGGGCGTTGGGCTGGCCTTCTACCCCCTTGAGGGCTGGTTCATCTTTCCGCTGATGGTGCTGGCGGGGGCGCTGGGCGGCTGGGCATGGGCGATGATCCCTGCCGTGCTCAAGGTCAAATTTGGCACCAACGAGATTCTCGTCTCGCTGATGCTGGTCTATGTGGCCGAGCAATTGCTGGCTTCGATGTCTTTGGGGCTGATGAAGAACCCGCAGGGTTTTGGCTTTCCCGGATCGCGCAATCTGCAGCAATATCCCAGCGCGCATAATGCGGAGATCATTGCCGGATCGGGGATGCATTGGGGCGTGGTTGCGGCGCTGATTGCGGTGATCTTTGCCTATATCCTGCTGACGCGGCATATCCTTGGCTTTCACATCCGCCTGACCGGAGAGGCCCCGCGCGCGGCGCGTTTTGCGGGCGTCAATCCCGCAAGGCTGGTGCTGATCGCATTGGGGATGGCAGGCGCGCTGGCGGGGCTGGCGGGCATGTTCGAGGTGGCGGGGCCGGCGGGGCGGGTGAGCATTGATTTCAACGTGGGCTACGGCTTTACCGCGATCATCGTGGCCTTTCTGGGCCGGTTGCATCCGGTGGGCATCCTGCTGGCGGGGCTGCTGATGGCGCTGACCTATATTGGCGGGGAAATCGCGCAATCGCGGCTGGGTCTGCCTGCAGCGGCCATTCAGATGTTTCAGGGGATGCTGCTGTTTTTCCTGCTGGCGGTGGATGTGATGACCAATTACCGGCTGCGGCTGACATGGCGTGAGGTGGCGTGATGGATCTGTCTTCAATCAATCCGGTGCTGTTGCTGGCCTCGCTGATGGTGGCGGCGACGCCGCTGTTGTTCGCGGCGGTGGGCGAGTTGGTGGTGGAAAAGGCCGGTGTGCTGAATTTGGGCGTCGAGGGCATGATGATCACCGGCGCGATCTGCGGCTTTGCCATCGCGGTCAATACCGGCAACCCGCTGCTGGGCGTGGCGGCGGCGGCGGTGGGCGGCGCGCTGCTGGCGCTGGTCTTTGCGCTGCTGACACAGCTTGCGCTGGCCAATCAGGTGGCCTCCGGCCTTGGGCTGACGCTGTTCGGGCTGGGGCTGTCGGCGCTGATCGGACAGGGCTATCAGGGGGTGCGCCCGCCATCCTTTCCCAAGCTCAGCGTGCCGGGCCTGTCGGATATGCCTGTGCTGGGGCGCATCGTGTTCTCGCATGATCTGATGGTCTATCTCGGGCTGTTGCTGGTCACCGCTGTCTGGTTCACCCTGAAATATACCCGTGCCGGCCTGATCCTGCGCGCTGTGGGCGAGAATCACGAGGCCGCCCATGCGCTGGGCTACAAGGTGGTGCGCATCCGTATCATGGCGATCCTGTTCGGCGGGGCCTGTGCGGGGATGGGCGGGGCCTATATCAGCCTGATCCGCGTGCCCCAATGGACCGAAGGGATGACGGCCGGGATCGGCTGGATTGCCCTTGCGCTGGTGGTCTTTGCCAGCTGGAAACCGTGGCGCGTCCTGCTGGGTGCCTATCTTTTTGGCGGTGTGACGGTGATTCAGCTAAATCTACAGGCGGCAGGCGTTGCGATTCCGGTCGAGTATCTGGCAATGTCACCCTATCTGATCACCATCCTCGTTTTGGTCATCATGTCGGCCGACAAAAGCAAGGCACCCGCTTCGCTTGGTCGTGTGTTCCATGCCTCAAGATGAGGCCAACTTTCTGCCATGCCTCAACACAGGGGCCAATATTATGAATGTCACTAACAAGGGGATACCCGCATGAAACTGATGAAATACCTGTCCGGCGCGGCGCTTGCGCTGGGTTTGGCCACAGGCGCCATGGCGCAGGACAAGCTCAAGGTGGGCTTTGTCTATGTCGGCCCCGTGGGCGATGGCGGCTGGACCTACGAGCATGACAAGGGCCGTCTTGCCGTTGAGGCAGAGTTCGGCGATCAGGTCGAAACCGTGTTTGTCGAATCCGTGCCCGAGGGCCCGGATGCAGAGCGCGTGATGACCCAGATGGCGCTGGACGGTGCCAAGCTGATCTTTACCACCTCGTTCGGCTATATGGACCCCACGATCAACGTGGCCGCGCGGTTTCCGGATGTGAAATTCGAGCATGCCACCGGCTATAAGCGCGCTGACAATGTCTCGACCTATTCGGCGCGCTTTTATGAGGGCCGCGCCATTCAGGGCCATATCGCGGGCAAGATGACGGAATCGAACATCGTGGGCTATATCGGCTCCTACCCGATCCCCGAAGTGATCCGCGGCATCAATGCGGCCTTTATCCACGCGCGCAAGGTGAACCCCGATGTGCAGTTCAAGATCGTCTGGGCCTATACATGGTTTGACCCCGCGAAAGAGGCGGACGCGGCCAAGGTTCTGATCGAACAAGGCGCCGATGTGATCTTTCAGCACACAGATTCCACCGCACCGCTGGCCGCCGCTGCCGAGGTTGGCAATGTGATCGGTTTTGGTCAGGCCTCCGATATGGCGGAATATGCCGATGGCCCGCGCGTATCCTCGATCATTGATGACTGGGCACCGTATTACATCGCGCGCACCCGCGCCGTGATGGATAGCACATGGGTCAGCACCGATACATGGGACGGGATCGGACCGGGCATGGTTGGCATCGGTGAGATCACAGACCGCGTGCCCGCCGAAGTGAAAGCCGAGGCGCTGGCCATGAAAGAGGCGATCGCATCGGGCGAATATCACCCCTTCACCGGCCCCCTGAACAAGCAGGACGGCTCGGTCTGGCTGGCTGATGGCGAAGTGGCCGATGACGGCACATTGCTGGGCATGGATTTCTATGTCGAAGGTCTGGAAGGCACGATCCCGAACTGATCGGGTTTTATACACGCAAAGGGAAACCCCGCCGCAAGGTGGGGTTTCTTTGTTTTTAGGGCATGGTGTGGTTCTCTTTGGGTTTTCGTCACACGAGAGCACATTGCGTTCAATTGAATTCACCCCGCAGAATGAACGCGTTGTTCGTCGAAAACGCTGCCTCATTCTGCAAGGTGAATGCATGAATCCCATAAAACGAAATACGCTTTAAAGGGTGGTGTCCGACCGCGTGTGGGCGTTTTCGACGGCCGTGTGGGGCAGTTTATCGCGCAGCATATCTTTGGGT
>JBLRWJ010000159.1:0-5801 GCA_047921315.1 Rhodobacterales bacterium
CAGAGGTCTTCGGTATCAGCTTTTGCAGCGCGGCCCGATTTGGCCGCGACAAGGCTTTGATCGCCTGAGGGCCGGGCAGAAAACTTTCAGCCTGTGCCCCTTGCGCAAAAACCAGCTCGGGCTGGTCGCATATCATATGGATATCGGTGACCGCCTGCTGCGGCGCATAGGCCACGTCGCGCCAAGCGCGACCTGCAATGTCGTCACGCCATAGGCATCGGAGTCAGGCAGCCGGTTGGACGCGACAGGATCGGCCCCAGACATAACACTATCCGAAAAGCCCAATGCAACGAATGCATATTCCGGCATCACACACCCTCTTGTGTTCATCAAAAGCTAAACGCAAAGTCTTGAGAACATTTTAACACCGGCAGTCCGCATGCTGTGCCCGCGTTCATCTGACATATGCGGGGAGATGGTGGGGGATCTGGCGCGCAGCTTGTGCAGAGCGTCGTTTTCGCCGCGCCAAAGCGTGCCGCTCTACCCCATCTTGCCCGCAGGAGGATCATGATGTTGTCACCACTCTGCACACTCGCCCCCATGACGACCGCCACATGACGACCGCTTACCGCCTGCATTACGCGCCCGATAACGCATCGCTGATCATCCGGTTGACGCTGGAGGAAATGGGCCTGCCTTATAAGGCGGTGCTGGTGGATCGCCACAGCCGCGCCCAGAAAAGCGCGCCCTATCTGGCGCTGAACCCGCATGGCCGGATCCCGGTGCTGGAGACGCCGGAAGGCGCGATCTTTGAGACCGGCGCGATCCTGCTCTGGCTGGCGGACAGGCATCGTGGGGGCAAGCATGGCGCGAAGTTGCCTGCCCAGATGTTGCCTGCGCAGATGTTTCCGGCACCAGATCACCCGGACCGGGGCCATGCGCTGAAATGGCTGTTTTTCCTGTCCAACACGCTGCATGCCGAACTCAGGATGCTGTTCCATCCTGACCTTTACATAGCCCCCGACCCTGCCCATCACGCCGCGTTGCGCGCAGGCGTGCGCGCCTCTCTGGGCGCGCATCTGGCGCAGCTTGAAACGCTGGCTGGCGCGGGCCATGCCTGGTTGAACGCAGACAGCCCCTCGGTGCTGGACCTCTATCTGGTTGCCTGCCTGCGCTGGATCGCGCTTTATCCGCATGAGACGGCAGGCTGGTGGTGCCGTGCCACCGCCCCGCATCTGGCGGCGCTCTGCGCAAGGATCGAGGCGCGGCCTGCAGCCATTCGCGGCGCGACAGCCGAAGGGCTGGGGCCACGGCCCTTTACCGCGCCGGATTACCCCGAACCACCCAAAGAAAGTGCCAGCTGATGTTTCTCTCTGTCTTCGACATGTTCAAGGTCGGCATCGGGCCGTCGTCCTCGCATACGATGGGGCCGATGGTGGCCGCCGCACGGTTTTTGGACCTGCTGCGCGCGCAACCTTTCACCGCGCATGGGCTGCGCGCCGCCCTGCATGGCAGCCTTGCCCATACCGGGGTGGGCCATGCCACAGACCGCGCCACCATTCTGGGGCTGGCGGGCCTGCGTCCCGACACCTATGACCATGCCGCTGCCGAGGCGCTGTTCGCGCAGATCCGCGATACCAAGACCATCCATGCCGCAGGCCTGCCCGCGCTGCATTTTGATCCGCTGGCCGATCTGATCTTCGATTTCGGCCCCGCCTTGCCCGGCCATGCCAACGGGATGCAACTGATGGCCACGGATAAACAGGGCGATGTGATCCTGCGCGAGACCTATTATTCGATCGGCGGCGGCTTTGTGATGACGCAAGCCGAACTGGCAGCTGGCAAGGATACCGATGATGGCGCGCCGGTGCCCTATCCGTTCAAATCGGCGGCCGAGATGCTGGAGATGGCCCGCGCATCGGGGCTGAGCATTGCGCAGATGAAACGCGCCAACGAATTGAGCCGCGCCCCCCGCGCCGCGCTGGACAAGGGGGTCGCCCGCATCTGGCAGGTGATGAATGACTGCATCGAGCGGGGGCTGGCGCAGGACGGCACCTTGCCTGGCGGCCTGAATGTGCGCCGCCGCGCCCCCGCCATCCACCGCGCCCTGCTGGCCGAACGCGGCCTGAACCTGACCGCGCCGCATGTCATCAATGACTGGATGAGCACCTATGCCATGGCCGTGAACGAGGAGAACGCCGCCGGCGGGCAGGTGGTGACCGCGCCCACCAATGGGGCGGCGGGCGTGATGCCCGCCGTGATCCGCTATTGGCTGGACCATGTGCCGGGGGCAAACCCGGCCCGCGTTGAGGAGTTTTTGCTGACCGCCGCCGCCATCGGGGGGCTGGTCAAATACAACGCCTCCATCTCGGGCGCGGAAGCGGGCTGTCAGGCCGAGGTCGGCAGCGCCGCCGCCATGGCCGCAGCCGGGCTATGCGCCGTGCTGGGCGGCACGCCCGCACAGATCGAAAATGCCGCCGAGATCGCGCTGGAGCATCATCTGGGCATGACCTGCGACCCGGTCAAAGGGCTTGTGCAAGTGCCCTGCATCGAGCGCAACGGGCTGGGCGCGATCAAGGCGGTGTCGGCTGCAAGCCTTGCGATGCGCGGCGACGGGGAGCATCTGGTGTCGCTGGATGTCTGTATCGAGACCATGCGCCAGACCGGGGTGGATATGTCGGAGAAATATAAAGAAACCTCTCTGGGCGGGCTGGCGGTCAATGTGCCCAACTGTTGAGGCGTGATGCGGGCGGGGTCTTTGAGTATTTGCAGAACAATGAAGCGGCGGAAAAGCGGCGGGGACATGTGTCGCATTTGGCATGGATCGCGCCGGCATGGCGGGGTAGAGCCGTGGCATGAGTGATATCCGCGCCCCGTCCCTGCCCTATCTGAATGATCGCGCCCTGTTGGGTGTGGCGCTGATGCTGGGGTTTTGCCTGACAGCGCCGCTGATCGATGTGGCCTCCAAGCTGGCGGCGCAGACCATTCCGGTAGGGCAGATCACCACGGTGCGGTTTATTGTGCAAGGCGCGCTGATGCTGCCGCTCTGCCTGCTGATGGGCCATGCGTTGCGGCTGCCGCCGGGGGTCTTGTGGCGGCTGGTTCTCAGGGCGGTGTTTCTGATCCTGTCGACCTATTTCTTCGTGGCCGCTGTCAAGGTGATGCCCATCGCGGATGCGCTGGTGATCGTGTTCGTGGAGCCGTTCATCCTGCTGTTGCTGGGCAAGTATATGTATGGCGAAGAGGTGGGGCCGCGCCGGTTGTGGGCCAGTATCGTGGGCTTTGCGGGGGCGCTGCTGGTGATCCAGCCCTCTCTGGCGGCCTTTGGGCTGGTGGCGCTGTTTCCGCTGGGCACGGCGCTGTTTTTTGCCTTTTACATGCTGGTCACGCGCAGCCTGTCGCGGCAGATGCATCCGGTGCCGATGCAGTTGCATACCTCCGCACTGGCCGCGTTGATCTGTATGCCTTTCATGCTGTTGGGGCTGGGGATCGACATCCCCACGATCAGCCCTGTCCTGCCTGTGGGGGTGGAATGGACATGGCTGGCGGCGGTGGGCGCGGCTTCGGCTGTTTCGCATCTGATGATCAGCTATGCGCTGCGTTTCGCGCCCTCGGCTACGGTGGCGCCGCTGCATTATCTGGAAATCCTCAGCGCCGTGGCCTTTGGCTGGATGTTCTTTGCCGATCTGCCCAATGCGATGACCTTTGCGGGCATGGCCGTGATCACCGCATCGGGGCTTTATATCTTTTACCGCGAACGCGTGCAGGCGCGTGCCGCCCGCGCCAAAAAACGCTGAAGGCGTACGATTGCCATTCCCCGCGCGCCGCCCTAGCGTGGCGCCTATGAGCACGCTTGCCCCCTCTGCCCATCCCCCTGACCGCCCGATGCTGGGCATCATGCTGATGCTGGGCTTTTGCGCCGTGGCCCCGCTGGCCGATGCGCTGGCCAAGATATTGGGCGACACCGTGCCGCTGATGATGGCCGTTTTCGCGCGGTTCGCGGTGCAGGCGCTGGTGCTGGTGCCGCTGGTCATGGCAGCGGGGCGCATCTGGCGGATGCGGGGCCGCATGCTGCAACTGGTGGTCTTGCGCACCGCGCTGCATATCGCGGGGATCACCCTGATGTTCAGCGCGCTGAAATATCTGCCACTGGCCGATGCCATCGCCATCGCCTTTGTCATGCCTTTCGTGCTGCTGCTGCTGGGCCATACCATCCTGAAAGAAGAGGTCGGCCGCCGCCGCCTGATCGCCTGTCTGATCGGCTTTATCGGCACGCTGCTGGTGATCCAGCCCAGTTTCGCCGCCGTTGGCTGGCCCGCGCTGCTGCCGGTGGGTGTCGCGGTGGTGTTTGCCGCCTTCATCCTTGTGACACGGCTGGTGGCGCGAGACACTGATCCGGTGGGCCTGCAGGCGGTCAGCGGTGTGATGGCCAGCGCGGTGCTGCTGCCGCTGCTGCTGGTCTTTGGCGGCAGCGGGCCAGAGGCGCTGCGCCTGATGGTCCCCTCCGCGCAGGATTGGGCCTTGCTGGTCGGGGTTGGCCTGCTGGGCACGGTGGGGCATTTGCTGATGACATGGTCGCTGCGCTTTGCGCCATCCGCAACGCTGGCCCCGATGCAATATCTGGAGATCCCCTTTGCGACCCTGATCGGCTGGCTGATCTGGCGTGATTTGCCCAACGGGCTGGCCGCCATCGGCATTGCGATCACCGTAGGCGCGGGCCTTTATATCGTGCTGCGCGAACGCCGCCTGAGCCGCGCAGGCAGCCGCGCCGCCGCCGCGCCTCAGCCCCAGCCATAGGGGCGCGCCAGCATCGTTGCGACCAGTTGGCCCAGCACGCTGCGCGGCAGCATCAGCAGCATTTTGGGCGCGGTCACCGCCAGCCAGAGCGGCCCTGTGGCGCGGTTTGATGTGCCCACCCGACCGTCCGGCGCAAAGCTCAGCCCCCTGACCGGCCAGTGCAGCCCCTCCGATGTGGCCTCGACCGCGCCCATGGGGAACAGCGACACGGTATCGCCCGGCGTCAGATCCAGCCGCAGCGATGGCGGGGCCAGCAGGATCACCTCTTGCGCCCCGATCAGGATGCAGCGTTGACGGTGGTGGCGCACCAGCGTGTTGAACGCCGCCATCTGGTGATCCAGCCTTGCCCCGGTAAAGCCCAGGCCCAGGATCAGCGGTGCCTTGATCGCGGCGAGACATTTGTCAAAATCGGTGCTGTCTTGCTCTGCGATCTGGTGGATCCGCTCGGCGGGCATCTGCGCGCGGTCTTGTGCTGTCAGCGAATCCATATCGCCGATCACCGCCTCGGGCATATGCCCTGCCGCCAGCGCAACCCCCGCGCCGCCATCCGCCGCGACCAATCTGGGGCCGAGACTCAGGGCCTGCGCCAGAATTTCGGGATCAGTCTGGCCGCCACCGATCAAAGTGATCGGATCGCTGGCGTGAACAATGATGTCTTTCATCGGAATATTACCGCCCATTCAGGAAACAGATCACAATGTAAACACAAAATGATACTGTAAATATCGAAGATTCGTTCACGTTTGGACGCCTATCACATGGTAAACCTTTTGATTACGGGCAACAGAAAGCGAGTGGCCAATGGTGAACACCAGCAAGATACTTACAGTATCCTACGGGACATTTTCATGCACCCTCGAAGGATTTGATGATTCTTTCGACACCATGAAGGCCATCGCGGAATATTTCCGGGATCTGGCCGCCGAGGACAGGTATTTTGGCGCCGAACCACCCGTGCCGGATGCCGAGATGCTGGCAAGGATCGCCGAGCGGGAGATTGCGCGCCGGGTCGAGGCCCGCGAGGAACGCGGCAGCATCGTGCTGCGCGCCGCCCCCTATGGTGC
>JBLRWJ010000160.1:0-5560 GCA_047921315.1 Rhodobacterales bacterium
TTACGAAAGGTAGATAGTCGTTATCGATCATGCGATTGATTTGTCGTATGAACTTATCTGCATCACCACTTTCAATTCTCCCCTCTATTCTCATGTAATAAGATGGAAAATCAGAGCTTGGATCTCCATAGATAGACATCGTTGCAGAGCTTGCTTGGTATCCTGTCAACGCCCACAGCGCTGATATTAAAAAGCACTGCAAACGGCGCGCGCCGTTCCGCCAAAACATCATAGCGCCTCCTCCATCATGTCGCTTCGTAAAAGCACATTTTTCACAGTCATGGCATACCATAGGCCACCCCGCGCCGTCTTGATCCCCCGCAAGTTCAACTCGTCCGCGATCTGCCGCAGAGACGCGCCGCCCGCCGCGATCTGGCGAATAACAGGCAGGACGTTAGCAGCATGCATGCATGCATTCTTAGCATTCTTGGCCGCACCCTTGCGGGATGCCTGCCGTTGTTCCTCTTTGCGCTCAGGCATGGACCAGCCCAGCGCCACGCCACGGGCCTTTGCCGCCGCCAAAGCTGCACGGGTGCGATCTGATATGGCTTGTGCCTCATGTTCCGCCACCGCCGCCATGACGTGCAACAGGAAGCGGTTGGCCTCTGGCATATCCGCCGCCGCGATCTCGACACCGCTTTCTAGAAGGTTTGCGATGAATGCGACGTTGCGGGCGAGGCGATCTAGCTTGGCAATCAAGAGCACCGCGCCGATCCGCTTGGCCTCTGCCATTGCGCGGGCGAGCTGGGGGCGCTCGTTGCGCTTGCCGCTCTCGATCTCGACATATTCCGCCGCGATCTCGCCTTTGCCCGCGACGTGATCCAGCACCGCCGCCCGTTGCGCTTCAAGGCCAAGGCCGCTCTTTCCCTGGCGATCCGTGCTGACCCGCAGATAGGTGACAAAGAGCATGACCGATCCCCCGTATAAAGACCCTACGTCCGTTGTGTCTTTATACATCTATGCGTATTTACGTATTTCCGCAAGCGCGTAAGTATGAATTTATGCGTTTGCGACTCTGCGGAACTGCGGTAACGTCCACCCATGAAAACGATAGTCATAGCCGCCCAGAAAGGCGGGGCCGGGAAAACCACCCTCGCCCGCAACCTTGCCGTTGCCGCCTCTCAGGATGGCCGCGACGTCCTTTGCCTCGATCTCGACCCGCAAGGCTCACTGCGCGCCTGGTGGGAAGGCCGGGATGCTGACGGGCCTTCAATGCTGGACCGTGACCCCGCGCCGGATGTTCTTAGGGCCACCCTGAACGCCGCACAGGCGCAATTCGATCTGTGCATCATCGACACCCCGCCAGCCGCGCCGGAATGGCTGGCAGAGGCGCTAGGGGCCGCTGATCTGGTGTTGATCCCGGTTCGTCCCTCGCCCGACGATCTACGCGCCGTGGGGGCGACGATTGCCGCCGTGAACGCTGCCCGCGTCCCATTCGCCTTTGCCCTTTCACAGACCCCCCGCGCCAAGATCACCGACGAAGCCGCCCGCGTCTTGGCGCAACATGGCCGTGTCGCGCCGGTCAATATCGCGCAACGGGTCAGCTATGCGGAAACCGGGGCAACGGGGCAGGGTGTCACCGAAACAACCGACGACAAGGCGGGGGCCGAGATTGCCGCTGTCTGGGCCTACGTGAAGGGAATACTCGATGGTTAGGAAGTCACTGTCTCTTGACGGGATGCTCAACACACAGACCCGCCCGATAGATACCGGCATACCGCAACGGGGCGCGACCCTTCAGCCGCCCAGCAAGGCCGCAAAACCGGCAAAGAAGCGCGAAGGGGAAAAACGGCTGACGCTCGCCCTCGATGGCGAAACCTATCGCCGCCTGCGGATGCATGCCGCCGAAACCGATCAGACACACCAGGACATTCTGGAAGCTGCCCTTGCGGAATACCTTAATCGCGCAAATGCGTAGTTACGTAAACGCATATTTGCGGAAATAATATTATGAACCTTTTCAACCGCAAGACCCTGAAACGGCACATAAAGCCCGCGCCCATCCCCGCCGATCACTTGGCCGCACTGGACGCCTGGGCCGAAATGATCCGCTCTGGCCGTGTCTACGCCCTGAAGGAAACCGCCCTGCATGGGCAATTCGCGGCAAAGATCATCGAAGGCGTTCTTGGCTATCACGGGCCTGCGGGCGGGGCCGATTACACCGTCGCCACCGAACAGGCGATCTTGCGGGGCAGTGTCGATCTGGCCCTTGGCCGGTTCGGGGGAAAGACCCCTGAAATCCTCGCCCCATTCGAGCTGAAGGGGGCCGACACCCGCGACCTGGACGCGATCATGCCGGGGCGGAATAAGACCCCCGTTCAACAGGCGTGGGAATACGCCATGAACGCACGGGGCGTGAAATGGGTGCTTGTCTCGAACATGATCGAGCTGCGCCTCTATGGCTTTGGCGAAGGCACCACCGCCTATGAAGCCTTCCAGCTCGACCGGCTGACCGACCCCGACGAATACGCCCGGTTCATGCTGCTGTTGTCAGCCGATAGCCTGCTGTCGGGCCGCACCCTCGATCTGCTGAAGCAAAGCCGCGCCGAAGACCGTGACATTACCGACAACCTCTATCACGACTACAAGGCGCTGCGCCTGAAGCTGATCGGGGCCGTCCAGGCGGCAGACCCCGCCATCGCCCCTCTGGACGCAATCGCCGTCGCACAGAAGATCCTCGACCGGGTGCTGTTCATCGCCTTTGCCGAAGATACCGGCCTGCTGCCCGACAACACCCTGTCGCAAGCCTTTGTCACCCGAGACCCCTACAATCCGCGCCCGGTCTGGGACAATTTCCGGGGCCTGTTTAACGCCATCGACAAGGGCAGTGATGCCCTGAAAATCCCCCGCTACAATGGGGGCCTGTTCCGCCAGGACGACACGATCAACGCCCTGACCCTGCCCGATGATATCTGCGAGGGGTTCAAGACGATTGGCGACTATGACTTCGCGTCCGAAGTGTCTGTCACCGTCCTGGGCCACATTTTTGAGCAATCCATCGCTGACGTGGAACGCCTTCAGGCGCAGGCGCGGGGCGAGGAAACCGAAGACGCCAAGGCGACCGGCACGACAGGGCGGCGCAAGCGGGACGGGGTGGTCTACACCCCCGACTACATCGCCCGGTTCATCGTGGCCGAAACGCTTGGCGCGCACCTCGAAGAAGCCTTCACCGAAATCTTGCGCGCCCATGCCAAGGCCGGGGCCGATCTGTCCGACTATGCCGCCATCCAGTGGCGCAGAAAATCGGCCGAGCTGGAAGCCTGGCAAGCCTACCGTGACCGGCTGAAGACCCTGCGCATTGTCGATCCCGCTTGCGGATCGGGCGTGTTCCTGATCATGGCCTTTGACTTCCTGAAAGCCGAACTGGGGCGGGTGAATGACAAGATTGCCGAGCTGCAAGGCAAAGGTCAGCACATCCAGGACCTGATCGACCCTGACAGCGAAATCCTGACGAACAACCTGTTCGGGGTGGATGTGAACTCGGAAAGCATCGAAATCGCCAAGCTGTCGCTTTGGATCAAGACCGCCCGTCGCGGCAAGGTTCTGGACAGTCTGTCGGGCAACCTGCGCGTGGGTGACAGCCTGATCGAAGACAGCAACTTCGCCTATCTCGATCATGCCTTCACCTGGGAAACCGCCTTTCCCGGCGTCTTTGCCGAAGGCGGGTTCGACGTGGTTCTAGGCAACCCGCCCTATGTCCGCATGGAACACCTGAAGGCGCTGAAGCCTTATCTGGAAAAGCGGTATGAGGTGGTTTCCGACAGGGCCGATCTCTACTGCTACTTCTTCGAACGGGGCCTGCGCCTGCTGAAACCGGGCGGGCGTCTGGGGTTCATTTCCTCGAACACTTTCTTCAAGACCGGATCGGGCAAACCCCTGCGCGGCTACCTGCTGCGCGAAGCGACCATCGAAGGCGTTGTCGATTTTGGCGATCTGCAAATCTTCGAAGGCGTGACCACCTATCCGGCCATCCTGACCATGAAACGCGGGGCCGCGCCCAAGGGGCATGAGCTGCGCTTCTGGAAGGTGGACGCCCTGCCAGAGAACAACTTTCAGGCCACATGGGAAAAGGCCGCAGGGCCGTATCCGCAAGCCACTCTTGGGGCAGGGTCATGGGAACTGGAAAACCCCGCCCTGCGCGCCCTGCGCGATAAGATCAGGACGGGCAGGAAGACCCTGAAGGATGTTTACGGGGCGCCAATGCGAGGTGTTGGAACGGGTCTTAATAGGGCCTTCGTGATCGACAATCCCACCAAGGAACGCCTTTGCGCCCAAGACCCACGGTCTGCCGAGTTGCTGAAGCCATTCCTCGAAGGCAAAGACCTGAAGCGCTGGCGGGCCGAACCGCGCGGCCTTTGGCTGATCTACATTCCCAAGAACCGGATCAACATTGATGACTACCCCGCCATTCGGGATTGGCTCCTGCCCTTCAAGGACAAGCTGGAAGCCCGCGCCACGAAGCAAGAGTGGTTCGAGCTGCAACAGGCGCAGGAAGCCTATATCCCCCGATTTGCAGAACCGAAAGTGATCTATAACAGGTTCACCGACAAACCGAACTTTGCCTTCGTTGATGAGCCGATTTTCACCAATGACGCGCCGTATTTTGTCTCAACGGATGACCCGTCACTAGCGGCCCTTATGAACTCAAAGGTTTTTTGGTTCCTGTTGGTGACTGGCGCAACCGCCTTGCGCGGTGGGTTTGTGCAGCTACTTGGCCGATATGTTGAGCCTTTGCCAATCCCGACGATCACGACAGAAACACGGGAAGCGTTGGTGGACAATGTAAGGCAAATTCAACGGCAAGCTGCTGAAATTTTTGCCCTACAAACAGCCCTGACCCGCCGCATTCCCGATCTCTGCCCGCCTGGCCGCGACCCCAAGCTGACAACCCGGCTTCAGGAATGGTGGACCCTGCCTGACTTCGCCGCCTTCCGGGACGAAGTGAAGAAGGTGTTCAAGGCCGATATTCCCCTGGCCGAGCGTTCCGCCTGGGAAGACTGGATCACCCGCGACCGCGCCGAAATCGCCCGCCTGTCCGCCGAGATCACCAAGGCCGAAGCCCAGATCGACAGCATCGTCTATGGCCTGTTCGACCTGACCCCTGACGAAATTGCCCTGCTGGAAAGCGTGGTGTGACGGGCCAGCGATGGCTTTGAAGAAAGATGGCAAGAAATAGGGGCGTTAACTTCAAACGCCACCCCGCGCCCCGCCTTAGGGTGATCTTAGGCAAGCACCGCCATCATGCTTGCAATTTTAGCTAGCATAACCTACCTTGCCCCGATGAACAGCAAGCACCGCAAGACCCTTGCCGCCGTCTTCACCGATCCGGTGTCAGGCACCATCGAATGGGCGGCCGTCGAAAGCCTGCTGCTGGCCGCAGGGGCGCGGCTGATCGAAGGGCGCGGGTCACGGGTGCGGTTTGAAAAAGATGGCGAGGTAGCGACGTTCCACCGCCCGCACCCCGCGAAGGAAGCAAAGCGATACCAGGTGCGCGATGCCCGCGACTTCCTGGAACGGATCGGGGTGAAACCATGACCAACACCATGACCTACAAGGGCTA
>JBLRWJ010000161.1:0-5538 GCA_047921315.1 Rhodobacterales bacterium
CTGCTGGCCTTGCCCTTCATGTTTGATTTCTGGGCGATGCCGCATCAGATACCGCCAGCCGGGGATTGGCGGTCATGGGTGATCATGGGGGGGCGCGGGGCGGGCAAAACCCGCGCCGGCGCTGAATGGGTGCGCGCCGCTGTTGAAGGCGCATGCCCGACAGATCCGGGGCGCTGCCACCGGATCGCGCTGGTGGGGGAAACCATGGATCAGGTGCGCGAGGTGATGGTGTTTGGCGATAGCGGTATTCTGGCCTGCTCCCCGCCGGATCGCAGGCCGTTATGGCATGCCACGCGCCGGATGCTGATCTGGCCCAACGGGGCCACGGCGCAGGTCTTTTCCGCGCATGAGCCAGAGGCGCTGCGCGGCCCGCAATTTGACGGGGCTTGGGTGGATGAACTGGCCAAGTGGAAGAAGGCGCAAGACACGTGGGATATGCTGCAATTCGCCCTGCGTCTGGGGGATCAGCCGCAGGTCTGCGTTACGACAACGCCGCGCAATGTGGACCTGCTCAAGACCGTTCTGGACCAGCCCAGCACCGTCATGACCCATGCCCCGACCGAGGCGAACGCCGCCAATCTGGCCGCGTCCTTTCTGCACGAGGTGCGCCTGCGCTATGCCGGGTCAAGCCTGTCCCGCCAAGAGTTGGATGGCATCCTGCTGGAAGATATCGAGGGCGCGTTATGGTCGCGCGCGCAACTGGACGGGGCGCGCGTATCTGATATCCCTGATCTGGACCGGATCGTGGTGGCCATAGACCCTGCCACCACCGCGCATGGCAAATCCGATGAATGCGGGATTGTCGTGGTGGGGGCCGTGACACGCGGCCCGGTGCAGGATTGGCGCGCCTATGTGTTGGAGGACGCCACCATTGCGGGGGCCAAACCCCTGCAATGGGCAGCAAGGGCCATCACCGCGATGGAACGATGGGGCGCGGACCGCTTGGTGGCAGAGGTCAACCAAGGTGGTGATATGGTGGAAACGGTGATCCGCCAGATCGACCCGCTGGTGCCCTTCCGCAAGCTGCACGCCATCCGTGGCAAGGGCGCGCGCGCCGAACCTGTGGCCGCACTTTATGAACAGGGGCGGATATATCATCACGGCGCATTGGCGGCATTGGAGGATCAGATGTGCGCCATGACCTTGCAGGGCTTTGTCGGCAAGGGCAGCCCGGATCGTCTGGATGCATTGGTCTGGGCCTTGCACGAGCTGATCCTGGAGCCGTCCGCGCAATGGCGCCGCCCGCAGGTGCGCGCGCTCTGATCCGGAATTGTTAAACTTTTCACTGCATTGTCCACACATGGGTTCGGACAGCCCTTGCTCTTGCGGGAAACCGTCTGGGGCAGGGGCGCTCCGGCCCGGCGGCGGGCCGGAACAGGGAGAGTGGCATGGTTTTTCAATTCCTCAAGCGGGACGCGGCGCAGGCGGTTCCGGAACAAAAGGCCAGCGCAGCCGGCCCCTTGCTGGCCTTGCAGGGTGGTGGCCGCGTCGCATGGAGCCCGCGTGACACCGCGTCCCTGACGCGCACCGGCTATACCGGCAATCCGGTCGGTTTTCGCTGCGTTAAAATGCTGTCCGAGGCGGCGGCGGCTTTGCCACTGGTGCTGCAGGGCGCGGGGCAGCGTTTTGAGGCGCATCCCGTTCTGGCGCTGCTGGGCAATCCCAACCCCGCACAGGGCCGCGCCGAATTGCTGGAGGCGCTTTATGCGCAGGTCCTGTTGACCGGAAACGGCTATCTGGAACTGGTGACAACGGATGCAGGCGCGCTGGCGGAACTGCATGTTCTGCGCTCGGACCGCATGAGCCTGATCCCCGGCGCGGATGGCTGGCCGGTGGCCTATGACTATACCGTGGGCGGGCGCAAGCTGCGCTTTGATGTCAACGGCCCCTTGGCCCCGATCTGCCATATCAAAAGCTTTCACCCGCAGGATGACCATTACGGCTTTTCCCCGATGCAGGCTGCCGCACAGGCGGTGGATGTGCATAACGCGGCGAGCCGTTGGTCCAAGGCGCTGCTGGATAACGCGGCGCGCCCGTCAGGTGCGATTGTCTATCGCGGGGCCGAAGGGCAGGGCAGTCTGAGCGCCGATCAATATGACCGATTGGTGAGCGAGATGGAAAGCCACCATCAAGGCGCGCGCAATGCAGGCCGCCCGATGCTGCTGGAAGGCGGGCTTGACTGGAAGCCGATGGGCTTTTCGCCCTCAGATATGGAATTCCAGCAAACCAAGGAAAGTGCTGCGCGCGAGATTGCCCTGGCCTTTGGGGTGCCGCCGATGCTGCTGGGCATTCCGGGTGATGCGACCTTTGCCAATTACCAAGAAGCGAACCGCGCCTTCTATCGGTTGACAGTGTTGCCGATGGCCACGCGGGTGGTGGCCAGCCTTGCCGAATGGCTGTCGCGCTTCACCGGCGAGGTGTTGGACCTGCATCCCGATCTGGATCAGGTGCCGGCACTGGCGACCGAGCGCGAGGTGCAGTGGCGCCGCGTGGCCGAGGCCAGTTTTCTCAGTGACGCCGAAAAACGCGTGTTGCTGGGCTTGCCAGCCCTGCCGATGGCCCCGGTCGAGGATGAAGGGCCGGATGCATGATCGATCCCCGCACCCCCCCTCCGCGTGACACGGGGAGATACGGATTTGAGGCATTCGATTGTGCCCCGGCCCTGCGGTTGGAAGCGCATGAACGTGTCTCGACCCTGCATATCGAAGGGCTGAACCGCCGCGCCGAAAAGCTGGAGGCGCTGGTTGAGAAGCTGGAAAAGCGTTTGTGGCTGGCGGTTTACGGTGTTGTTGCCGTGATCCTGGGGCAGGCGTTCCAATCGATACTGACCGCAGTGCCGCTGGTGGGGCTGCCATGAAAGGAGAGGCGATGAACACGGGACTGGAGCATAAATTCTGCCGCCCCGATACAGGGTTGCACCTGACCGAAGACGCGGCAGGCGCCGTGATTGTGGGCTATGCAAGCCTGTTCAATGCGCCGGATCAGGGCGGCGATGTGGTGGCACCAGGGGCCTATGCGGCATCGCTGAGGGCCATGCAGGCGGATGGGCGGCGCGTGCGGATGCTGTGGCAGCACGATCCGGCACAACCCATCGGCATCTGGGATGAGGTGACCGAGGATGCGCGCGGCTTGTTTGTCAAAGGCCGGTTGCTGGGCAGCGTGGCACGCGGCCGGGAGGCGGCGGCCCTGATCGCGGCGGGCGCAATCGAGGGGCTGTCGATCGGCTATCGCACGGTGCGGGCCACCAAATCCGACAAGGGCCAGCGGCTGCTGCACGAGTTGGACCTGTGGGAAGTATCCTTGGTGACCTTTCCGATGCTGCCATCCGCCCGCGTGTCATCCGGCGTTTGTGGCAAAGGCGATACGCTGGATCAAGACAGGCTGGATCAGAACGGGCTGCGCGATCTGTCTGCGCTGTTCCGGCAGGGGCGCGAAATACTGACGCAAGGCTGATCCGGCCACCGCGTCCAACAACAGGAGAATGCGAAAATGACAACCGGGCAAACGTCTCGGACCGGGAAAGGTCTGTCCCATGATCAGACACCGGCAACTGACCTGAAAGCCGCCGTTGCGGGTTTTATGCACGATCTCAAGGGCTTTCGGGCCGATATTCACAACCGATTTCAACAGCAGGAAGAGCGACTGACCATGCTTGATCAAAAATCCTATGCCCAGCGTGCCAAAACATCACGGCCCCTTTTGTCTGCCCAGTCCGAGGGCGAGGCCCCGCATCAGAAAGCGTTTGCCGCCTATCTGCGGTCGGGCGATGATGATGGTCTGCGCGGTCTGGTTCTGGACGGTAAGGCGATGAACACCGCCGTGGCGGGCGATGGCGGCTATCTGGTTGATCCAGAAACCTCGCAGCGCATCCAGTCTGTGCTGACATCAGGCGCATCGGTGCGCGCGATTGCCAATGTCGTGCAGGTCGAGGCCACATCCTATGATGTGCTGGTGGACCATTCCGACATTGGCCATGGCTGGGCCACGGAAACCGGCAGCACGGTGGAAACCGGCACGCCGGTAATCGACCGGATCACGATACCGCTGCATGAGCTGAGCGCGCTGCCCAAGGCAAGCCAGCGGTTGCTGGATGACAGCGCCTTTGATCTGGAAGGGTGGCTGGCAGGCCGCATCGCTGATCGTTTTGCAAGGGCCGAGGCGGCGGCCTTTGTCAGCGGCAACGGTATCGACAAGCCGCGCGGGTTTCTGACCCATGCCACGGTGGATAACGATGTCTGGGTCTGGGGCAATCTGGGCACCGTGCCGACCGGTGCGGACGGGGCCTTTGCCGGGGCGGATGCGATTGTGGATCTGGTCTATGCTCTGGGGGCGGCCTATCGCGCCTCTGCGGTATTTGTGATGAATTCCAAAACCGCGGGTGCCGTGCGCAAGATGAAGGATAATGATGGCCGCTTTCTGTGGTCAGACGGTCTGGCGGCGGCCGAACCCGCACGCCTGCTGGGCTATCCTGTTCTGATCGCCGAAGACATGCCCGATATTGCCAGCGGCAGCCATGCCATCGCCTTTGGTGACTTTGGCGCAGGCTACACCATTGCGGAACGCCCCGATCTGCGGGTGCTGCGCGATCCGTTCAGCGCCAAGCCGCATGTGCTGTTCTATGCCACCAAACGCGTAGGCGGCGATGTCAGTGATTTTGCCGCGATCAAGCTGCTGCGCTTCGCCATCGCCTGACAACTGCCATCGGAAAGGCTGCCTTAACGGCCTTTTCCGTAGCGCGCGCCACGCTCTGCCTGCGGTGTCCTGCTGCTCCCCCGTCCGGGCACTGCTTGTGGCGCGCGCACCCTCATCTGTCCGGGCGGCCCCTGCGGCAAAAGGCCGTTCGACCGGAAAAATTGGAGACCTGCCATGATGTTGACCGAAGATACCCCTTTGCCCGCCGAGGCCTTGCCGCTGGCAGCCTTTCGGGCGCATCTGCATCTGGGCACCGGCTTTGCCGAGGCCGGATTGCAAGATGACCTGCTTGGCGGTTTCCTGCGCGCCGCCATGGCCGCGATCGAGGCGCGGACAGGTAAAATCCTGTTGGAACGGGCCTTTACGCTGGAGGTGTCGCGCTGGGCCGCGCCCAATGCGCAGCCCTTGTCCATGGCCCCTGTCAAGGTGATTACCGAACTGGTGCTGCGCGACCCTCAGGGCGTTGAGACTGTCGTGATGCCAACCCGTTGGTATCTGGAGCCGGACCTGCAGCGCCCCTTGTTGCGCGCGGCGGGGGGCGTGCTGCCCGCGATACCCGCCGGGGGCCGTGCGGTGGTGCGCCTGCGTGCCGGCATGGCGGCTGACTGGCAGACCTTGCCGGCCGATCTGGCGCAGGCGGTGTTGATGCTGGCGGCGCATTTTTATGAATACCGCCAAGAGACAGGTCTGGGGCGCGGCTGCATGCCCTTTGGCGTGACCAGCCTGATTGAACGCTATCGCGGCCTGCGCCTGTCTCTGGGCCTGTCACCCGGGGGGCATGGCCCGGTTAACCTGTCATCGGGGGGTGGCTTTTTATGAGGGCCGTTCATCTGCGCCGCTCATTAG
>JBLRWJ010000162.1:0-5443 GCA_047921315.1 Rhodobacterales bacterium
TTGACTGGCTGGCCAATCTGGTGGCGCTGTCGGGCCTGTCGATCCCGAATTTCTGGCTGGGGATCATGCTGATCCTGCTGGTCTCGGTCAATCTGGGCTGGCTGCCTGCATCCGGCTATGAAAGCCCGTTTGTCGATCCGGTCAAATCGCTGCAGACGATGATCATGCCCGCCTTCGTGCTGGGCACCGCTTTGGCCGCCACGCTGATGCGGCACACACGCTCTGCGATGCTGGGCGTGTTGCAGGCCGATTATGTGCGCACTGCGCGGGCCAAAGGGCTGCGGGGCCGGGTCGTGATCTTGAAACATGCCTTTCGCAACGGCGTTTTGCCGGTGGTCACGCTGTCTGCGCTGCTATTTGGCGAATTGCTGGCAGGCGCGGTGCTGACCGAGCAGATTTTCACCATCCCCGGTTTTGGCAAACTGATCGTGGATGCGGTGTTCAACCGTGACTATGCGGTGGTGCAGGGGGTGGTCCTGTGCACGGCAGTGGGCTTTATCTTGATGAATTTGCTGGCGGATGTGCTTTATGTCCTGCTCAACCCCAGACTGAGGACCGCATAATGGGCGCTGCTGTCTATACTTCTGCCCGGTCCTCCAGCCGGGCATGGCAAAAGCTGCGCACCAACAAAAGCGCGCTGGTCGGGGCCTGTCTGGTCACGCTGTTCGTGGGGCTGGCGCTGCTGGCCCCGGTGCTGCCGATTGCCGATCCGACCGGCACCGATTGGGGCGCAATCCGCAAGCCGCCTTCGGCCAGCGCATGGATGGGCACCGACGAGATTGGCCGCGATGTGCTGTCGCGCATGATCTGGGGGGCGCGGGCATCCCTGCTGGCGGGGGTTGTCTCGGTGCTGATCGCGGTGGCGATCGGGGTGCCTTTCGGGCTGATCTCGGGCTATTTCGGCGGCTGGACGGACAGCATCATCAGCCGCATCACCGATGCCTTGCTGGCGATGCCATTCCTGATCCTTGCGATTGCCCTGGCGGCGTTTCTGGGGCCATCGCTGACCAATGCGATGATCGCCATTGGCCTGTCAGCGGTGCCGATCTTTATCCGGCTGACACGCGGGCAGGTTCTGTCCGTCAAGACCGAGGATTATGTCGAGGGTGCGCGCGCCATCGGGCTGGGCCATATCCCGATCATGACGCGCTATATCCTGCCCAATGTGTTTCCGCCCATTCTGGTGCAGGCCACATTGACGATTGCGACCGCGATCATCGCCGAGGCGGCGCTGTCTTTCCTTGGGCTGGGCCAGCAACCCCCGTCGCCAAGCTGGGGATCGATGCTGAACACCGCCAAGAATTTCCTGTCACAAGCGCCGTGGATGGCGATCTGGCCGGGGGCCGGGATCTTTCTGGTGGTGATGGGATTCAACTTGATGGGTGACGGGCTGCGCGATGCGCTGGACCCGCGCGAACACTGACGTTTCAGGAGGAAATGTATGTCTGCCTTTACCACGCGCCCCGAGATTTTGGGCCGTTTCGGGGTTGTGACCTCGACCCATTGGATCGCCTCTGCTGTGGGGATGAAGATCCTTGAACAGGGCGGAAATGCCTTTGATGCGGCTGTGGCCACGGGCCTTGTGCTGCAGGTGCTGGAGCCGCATCTGAATGGGCCGGGCGGCGACATGCCCGCGATCATCTATTGCGCCGCCACCGGCAAGGTGGAGGTGATCTGCGCCCAAGCCCCCACCCCTGCAGGGGCCACGATCGCGCATTACAAGGCCGAAGGGCTGGACGTGATCCCCGGTGACGGGTTGTTGGCCACGGTCATTCCCGGCGCATGGGATGGCTGGATGCTGATGCTGCGCGATTATGGCCGGTTAAGCCTGCGCGATGTGTTGGAGCCTGCGATTTTCTATGCCGAAAAGGGGCATCCTGTGTTGCCGCGTGTTGCGGCCACGATTGCGGGGCTGGGGGATTTCTTCGCCAAGGAATGGCCCACATCGCATGAGACATGGTTACCCAGCGGCAAGGCCCCGGAACCGTGGGGCAATGTGACCAACCCCGCGCTGGCCGCCACATGGACGCGCATTCTGGCGCAGGCCGAGGGCAAGCAAGGCCGCGAGGCGCAGATTGATGCGGCGCGTGACGCCTTTTATCGCGGCTTCGTCGCCGATCAGATCGCCACCTATCTGGACAGTGCCGAGGTGATGGATGCATCAGGCCACAAGCACAAGGCGGTGCTGACAGCGGATGATCTGGCGGGATATGCCGCGCATGTGGAACCTGCGCTGACCTATGACTATCACGGCTGGACGGTGGCCAAATGCGGACCATGGACCCAAGGCCCGGTGCTGCTGCAGGCGCTGGCGCTGCTCAAAGGGTTTGATCTGGGCGCGATGGACCCGTTGGGTGCGGATTTCATCCATCATGTGGTCGAGGCCAAAAAGCTCGCCTATGCGGATCGTGAGGTCTATTACGGCGATCCCGATTTTGCCGATGTACCGCTGGGCACGCTGTTATCTGATGACTATAACGCCGCCCGCGCCAAGCTGATCGGGGCGCGCGCCAATATGGACCTGCGCCCCGGTATCGTGCCGGGATTCGAGGATCAGGCCGCACGCACCATGGCGCTGTTGGAGGCGCTCAGCCGCACGGATCAGGCAGTTTATGAGCCGACAATGGCGCATCTGTCCGAGAAAAAAGGCGATACCGTCCATATCGATGTGATCGACAAGGATGGCAATATGGTCTCGGTCACGCCATCGGGGGGCTGGCTGCAATCGTCACCGACCATTCCGGGCCTGGGCTTTTGCCTCAACAGCCGGGCGCAGATGTTCTGGCTGGAGCCGGGCTTGCCCACCTCGCTGGAGCCGGGCAAGCGGCCCCGCACCACGCTGACACCGTCGCTGGCGCTGAAAGACGGCGTGCCGCAACTGTCATTCGGCACGCCCGGCGGTGACCAGCAGGATCAGTGGCAACTGGTGTTTTTCCTGCGCTATGTGCATCACCGGATGAACCTGCAAGAGGCGATTGACGCGCCGCTGTTTCATTCAACGCATTTCCCGTCCAGCTTTTTCCCGCGCTCGCGTGAGCCGGGGATGATCATGGCCGAGAAAAGCTTTGGCGCGGCGGTTCTGGATGATCTGCGCGCACGCGGCCATCTGATCACCGAGGCAGAGCCATGGACCGTGGGCCGCATGACGGCGGCGCGGCGTGATCCTGACGGGCTGTTGCGCGCAGCGGCAACACCGCGTTTGATGCAAGCCTATGCTGTGGGGCGCTGAGCCATGACATATTCCATCGTGGCGCATGATCCTGCGACAGGCCATCTGGGGGTTGCCGTGGCCAGCCGTTTCTTTGCGGTGGGCTGTGCGGTGCCGTTCCTGCACGGCAGGGTGGGGGCGGTAGCCACGCAGGCCTTTGTCAACCCGACCTATGGCACTGACGGGTTGCGCCTGATGGCGGCGGGTGCGCCGCCAGATGCGATCGTGCCGATCCTGACAGGCCGCGATGACGGGCATCCCAACCGCCAGTTTCATCTGATCGACGCAAAAGGCCGGAATGTTGCGTTCACAGGCGATAATTGCGTGGATTGGTGCGGGCATCTGGTGGCGGATGGCGTATCTGTTGCGGGCAATATGCTGGAAGGCCCTGCCGTGATTGCCGATACATTGGCGGCCTATCAATCTGCCATGGACAAGCCACTGGCGGAGCGGCTGTTGATTGCGATGCAAGCGGGCGAGGATGCGGGCGGTGACAAGCGCGGCAAGCAATCGGCCTGTCTGGTGCTGACCCGCGATCAGGATTACCCGTGGCTGGATATCCGCGCCGATGATCACGCCGATCCGCTGGCCGAACTGCGCCGCCTTTACGCCGTGGCGCAAGAGCGGTTCCTGCATGTGGCCGAGACAATGCCCACCCGCGAGAACCCGCACGGGATGGTGGATCGCAGCGCGATTGATGACACGATTGCCCGGCTGGAGGCCGAGCGGATCGCGGCGGGGCGGCCCACCGCATCGCATATGGTGAACAAGGGCTGACAGGCCCGCAGCAAGGAGGCGGCCATGATCGTCAATGCCGGACCAAAGACATGCCATTGGGGCTATTTCGATGCGGATCTGCCGCCCCTTGCCACCATTGCCAGCGGCGATGAGGTGACAATCAACACCGTGTCCGGCGCGCCGCATGTGCTGCCGGGGGCGGGGTTCCATATCCCGCCCGAATTGCTGGAAATTCACGCCATGGGCGCACCTGCCATGCCGGGGCATATCCTGACCGGACCTGTCGCGGTGGATGGCGCGATGCCGGGCGATGTGTTGCAGATCGATATTCTGGATGTGCAGTTGCGGCAGGATTGGGGATACACGTTCATCCGGCCCCTGTCTGGCACCTTGCCGCTGGATTTTCCGGAGTTCCAGAAAATGACCATCCCGCTGGATGCCACGCGGGCCGAGGCGGTTTTGCCATGGGGCACACGCCTGCCGCTGGCGCCGTTCTTTGGCGTGATGGCCGTGGCCCCGCCGCGCGCATGGGGGCGCATTTCGACGATCGAACCGCGCGCGCATGGCGGCAATCTGGACAATAAGGAACTGGTGGCGGGCACCACGCTCTATCTGCCTGTGATGACCGAAGGGGCGTTGTTTTCCTGTGGTGATGGGCATGGCGCACAGGGCGATGGCGAGGTTTGCGTGACCGCGATCGAAACGGCGCTGCAAGGCCGCTTTCGCCTGACGATCCGCCGCGACATGGATGTGACATATCCCGAGGCGGAAACCCCGACGCATCTGATCACCATGGGGATGCATCCCGATCTGGACGTATGCGTCGAGATGGCCTTGCGCCGGATGATCACGCTGGTCGCGGGCCGCGCCGGAATTTCGCGGGCCGAGGCGTATATGCTATGCTCCCTCGCGGGGGATTTGCGGATCACACAGACCGTCAACAAGGAAAAGGGTGTGCATATGATGATCCGCAAGTCCTTGATTGTGCGCAGGGATCAGTCTGAATAGGGGCGTTTGGCGCGATATCGGCATCTGAAAGTCAACAGGCATAATCCTTGTGACCGGGTTTGAGGGCTAGGGCGGGCGCAGCGCGAAACCGTCGGAACGGGTGGCGCAGGCGCTGAACGGGATCAGGATTGATGGCGCGCAAGTCCACGCGCAGGTTTCGCCCGTGGATTTTGCGGCCATCGCCCAGATGATGCCGGCGCTGATCGACAGGCATAGACCGCGATTGATCATCTCGCTGGGATTGTGGCCGGGAGAGGCGATGATCAGGGTTGAGCGGGTCGCGTCAAACTGGTCATGGTTTGCATTGCCCGACAATACCGGGCACCGCCAGCAGGACCGGTCCCTGAGACAGGTCCCCGCGACCAACAGGAGCGAATATTATGGCGTGGTTTGCCAGTCTGATCATTCTGCTTGTCGTTGCCGTATTGGTGATCCGTAAGCGGTGCGTCAGCCCCGTGGTTTTGGCTTGATGTGACTTCAGGCATGCCA
>JBLRWJ010000163.1:0-5418 GCA_047921315.1 Rhodobacterales bacterium
GGCAGGCGCTGCCCTCATCCTGGGGCCGGAACGGTGTCATGCAGAGGTCTTTACGATTGAATTTTCACTGCTGCGCGCTTTATATAGGGCAATGACCAAGGAACGAGTATCGATGACCCAGGCACCAAAAGCACAGATGGACACCGTTCAGACAGACCGCGCGCTACAGCGTGGCAATGACTGGCTTGCCACTGGCGGGCTGCGCCCGACACGGCAGCGGGTGGCACTGGCGGCGTTGCTGGTGGGCGATGGAGAGCATCGCCATGTGACCGCGGAAAGCCTGTTCATCGCGGTGCAGGATCATGGCGAACGGGTCTCACTGGCGACTGTCTACAACACGTTGCGGGCGTTCTGTCAGGCTGGCCTGATGCATGAAATCACGGTGGATGGCACCAAAAGCTATTTCGACACCAACACCCATGATCATCCGCATTTCTTCTGGGAGGACAGCGGCACGCTGACCGATGCCCCCAGCGAGGAGCTGGAGATCACGCGCATCCCGAATGCGCCCGAGGGGGCCGAAATTGCATCGGTCGATGTGGTGATCCGCCTACGCCGGAAATAACAGCCGCGATGGATTGAACGACATGCCGCGCCCTGCCAAAGTGCAGGGCGTTCTGCGTTGACAGCAACCAGAGCCGCCCGGAAACCGAAAGACGGAAAGACACCCCCATGAAAGCGATTGCCTATTCTTCCTTTGGTGCTGCCGCCGATGTGTTGCACCTGACCGAGCTGCCCACGCCCGACCCCGCCCCCGGCGAGGTGCTGGTGCGGCTCAGCCATTCCGGCGTGAACCCGTCCGATGTGAAGGCCCGCGCCGGGGCGCCGCCCGGGTGTGACTCAGCTTCCATTTGCGCAGATCGTGCCGCATTCCGACGGGGCCGGGGTGATCGAGGCCGTGGGCGACGGGGTTGATGCCACACGCATCGGGCAGGCCGTGTGGATCTGGAACGGGCAATGGCAACGCGCCTTCGGCACAGCGGCGCAGATGATCGCCCTGCCCGCCGATCAGGCCGTGGCCCTGCCAGACGGGATCAGCGCGGCCGAGGGGGCCACATTGGGTATTCCGGGCCTGACAGCGGCACATTGCGTCTTTGGTGGTGGCAATGTGGCGGGCAAGACGCTGCTGGTCTCGGGGGGTGCGGGGGCGGTGGGCCATGATGCGGTGCAACTGGCGCGCTGGGGCGGGGCAAGGGTGATTGCAACCGCATCGCCCGCCGATTTTGACCGCGTGCGCGCCGCCGGGGCCGAGGAGGTTCTGGATTACCGCGATGCCGATCTGGCCGCGCGCCTGCTGGCGCTGACGGATGGCAAGGGCGTGGACCGTGCGGTCGAGGTGGAATTTGGCCTCAATGCCGCGATGCTGGGACAGGCGGTTGCCGCAAACGGCACCATCGCCGCCTATGGTTCAGCGCTGGAGATGGCCCCGGTTCTGCCGTTCCGCGACTATCTGTTCAAGGCGATCACCATTGATATCGTGCTGATCTATCTGCTGCCACAGATCCAGCGGGCCAATGCCATCGGCATGCTGCACCGCGCGCATGCGGCGGGTGGTCTGGTGCCAGCGATCCATGCCAGTTTCCCACTGCAAGATTGCATCAAAGCGCATCAGACGGTGGAGGCCGGACGCCGCGCGGGCGCTGTTTTGCTGGAGATCGGATAAGACGGAAAAAGAAGGGGGGCTGTCGGCCCCCTGCGCGGAACAAGGCGCGAAGCGCCGCCGCGCATCGCCGGGCCGCCCCCCGGCACGGCGATTTGGCAAATGTAGGCGCAGGTCTGTGGGTCAGGCGGATTTGGCGGGCATAAATTGCCATACTGACAAGGTGGCCTCGCCGCCCCGCGGCCCGACGCTGCGCGGTTGTCGCCGGACTGCACCACCAAACGCACTTGGCTGGGAAACACACTGGGCTGTCTGCCCCCAGTATTCACCTGCGTTGAGCGCCCCCGAAGATATTTCGGGCGGGAAGAAACACCGCAGGTTTGGGGCGGTGCGGCGCGGGTATGATCCATCCCGCGCCGCTTCTGTCATGTCGCCCGATGCGTCACTGGCCCGATGCGTCACTGGCCCGCTGCATGGCAAGCCAGCCGGACGGGTTTCAGGCAATCTCGACCAGTTCGATGGCGAAAGTCAGATCGCGGCCAGCCAGCGGGTGGTTGGCATCCAGTGTGACTTCGGCTTCTGTCACCTCGACGACAGTGACGGGCATCACCTGCCCTTGCGGTGTCTGGACCTGTAGCTGTGTGCCCAGATCCAGCGGAATCTCGGCCGGGATTTCGGCACGCGGCACCGATTGACGGGCATTGGGGTCAGGTTGGCCATAAGCCTGATCGGCAGGCACTTCGACGACTTTCTTCTCGCCCACCGCCATGCCGGGCATCGCGCTGTCGAGGCCCGCGATGATCTGGCCGGAGCCGACCACGAATTCCAGCGGGTCGCGCCCTTCGGAGCTGTCAAAGGTGGCCCCGTCCGACAATGTGCCTGTGTAGTGAATGCGGACGGTATCGCCCGGTTTAACCTGCGTCATGGATGTTCCAGTTCTGTTTGGGAAAGATGAATGATCGAGGCCATTTCGCCTTTGGCGGGAACGGGTGCTCGGGTTACACGGGACAAAGGTACAGAGGCCTGGCCGATTTTGCAAACCGACCGTGCGGGAGTTGCCGATTTTGGTATATTATCCCTTTTCCCCTGCGTGCCGCCGTGTCAGTCTGTCCAGAAAAGGACAGCACCAACAGATGATCACGACCTGTGTATTCGATGCCTATGGCACCTTGTTTGATGTCTCTGCCGCCGCACGCCAAGTGGCCACGGAACCGGGGCGCGAAGCCTTTGCCGGACATTGGCCTGCCCTGTCCGAGAAATGGCGCAACAAACAGCTACAATACAGCTGGTTGCGCGCCATCACCGGCGATCATACCGATTTCTGGAGCGTGACCAAGGACGGGCTGGATTGGGCGCTGGAAGCCGAGGGGCTGGCCGCTGACACAGATTTGCGCGACCGCCTGTTGGCGCTTTACTGGCAGTTGAGCGCCTATGCCGAGGCACCAGAGGTGCTGGCCGCGTTACGCCGCGCCGGTCTGAATACCGCGATCCTGTCCAATGGCAGCCCCGAGATGCTGTCAGGTGCGGTGCAATCGGCCGGGCTGAGCGATCTGCTGGACGATGTGCTATCTGTCGAATCAGTCGGGATTTTCAAGCCGGCACCGCAGGTCTATGACATGGTGATCCAGCGTTTTGGCTGCGCCAAGTCGCATGTGCTGTTTGTATCATCCAACGGCTGGGATGCCGCGTCCGCGGCCGCTTACGGGTTTCAGACCGCTTGGGTCAACCGCGCCGGTGATCCGCTTGATCGCTTGCCCGGCAAGCCTGACCATATCCTGCATGATCTGTCCGCAATCCCTGATCTGGTAAGCCGCTAATGCCACATTTTCAAACCTCTGACGGGCTGTCGCTGTATTTCGAGGATCAGGGCGCGGGCCTGCCTGTTTTATGCCTGTCCGGCCTGACCCGCAATGCGCGGGATTTTGATTTCATGGCCCCGCACCTGCCCGGTATCCGGCTGATCCGGCTGGATTATCGCGGGCGCGGGCAATCGGATTGGGCGCCTGATCCGCTGAGCTATACTGTCCCGCGCGAGGCGCGCGATGTGCTTGAATTGCTGGATCATCTGGGTCTGGAACAGGTGGCCGTGATCGGCACCTCTCGCGGGGGGTTGATCGCGATGGTGCTGGCGGCGATGGCGAAAGACCGGCTGCTGGGCGTGGCGCTGAACGATATCGGGCCGGAACTGGACCCCGGCGGGCTGGATGTGATCATGGGTTATCTGGGCCGCCATCCCGATGCGGCCACGCTGGATGATCTGGCCGTGATGCGCAAAACCGCGATGGAGGCGAAGTTTCTCGGCGTGCCGCTGGCCCGCTGGCGGCAGGAAGTGACCCATACGCATCGCGAGACGCCCGATGGTGTGAGGATCAACTATGATCCCGGTCTGCGCGATGCGGTGATTGCCGCAGGGGCCACGGGCGCGCCGGATCTTTGGCCGCTGTTTGATGCCATTGCGCCGCTGCCTGCGGCGGTGATCCATGGCGCCAATTCCGATCTGTTGACCGCTGCCACCGTGGCGAAGATGGCCGCGCGGATGCCCGGCTTGATTGTAGCGCATGTGCCGGACCGGGCGCATATCCCCTTTCTTGATGAACCCGAAGCGCTGGACGCGCTGCGGCAGTGGCTGGAGCAGCTGGCATGAATATCGATATGATCCGCGCCGCGGCTGGCCGCCTTTCAGGGCATGCACGGGTGACGCCGCTGTTGTCATCGCCGTTCATTGATCATCTGGCCGGGCGGCGGGTGCTGATCAAGGCTGAATGCCTGCAGCATACCGGCAGTTTCAAATATCGCGGCGGCTATTCCGCTGTCTCTGCCCTGCCTGATGATGTGCGGGCGCGCGGGGTGATCGCGTTTTCATCGGGCAATCACGCGCAAGGTGTGGCCCTTGCGGCGGCGCAGCACGGGGTGCCATCGGTGATCATCATGCCAGCGGATGCGCCGCGCCAGAAGATCGAGAACACACGCGCCCTTGGGGCCGAGGTGGTGCTGTATGACCGCGCCCTGGAAGATCGTGACGCGATTGGTGCGCGCATGGCGCAAGAGCGTGGCCTGACCCTGATCAAACCGTTTGACGAGCCGCAGGTGATTGCGGGGCAAGGCACAACGGGGCTTGAGATTGCGCAACAGGCCCACGTTGCCGGGGTTGAGAGCGGCGATGTGCTGGTGTGCTGCGGCGGGGGCGGCCTGACTTCGGGCATCGCGCTGGCGCTGGAGGCAGAGGCCCCCGGCCTGCGCGCCCGCCCGGTGGAGCCGCAGGATTTTAACGATACCGCGCGGTCACTGGCGGCGGGATCGATCCAGAGCAATGCGGCGATGACGGGCAGCATCTGTGATGCGATCGTGACCCCGCGCCCCGGTGATCTGACATTTCCGATCATGCAGCGGCTCTGCGGGCCGGGATTGGTTGTCACCGATCAAGAGGCATTGCGGACCATGGCGCAGGCGTTCTTGCGCCTGAAGATCGTGCTGGAACCGGGCGGTGCCGTGGCCTTGGCGGCGGCGCTGTTCCGGCGGGACCAGATTGAGGGCGATGCGGTGATTGTTGTCGCCTCCGGCGGGAATGTCGATCTGGATATGTATGAGCAGGCGCTGACGACCCTACGCTCCTGATCCGGCGAGTTATCCACAACCATAGGCAAGGAATTCCAGCCTTTCTGGATGTGCTTTCGCATGCCACGCTTGCCCCACTCAAACACAGTGTCGCCTGTCGCCAGCGATTACGGGCGCTTTGCAAAAAGAGATAGGCTATTATGAAAAATATACTTGAAGCCCATCGCAATATTCTGGTCCTGACCCTGACGGGTGGAACCGCT
>JBLRWJ010000164.1:0-5381 GCA_047921315.1 Rhodobacterales bacterium
CTCTGAGATGATCTGTGCAGCGGCATCGCGGCGCATCACAAAGCGCAGCGTACCGCCACGTTCCACCGCGTCAAAGCCGTAAGCCAGCATCAAGGGCTGCAAGGCGCTGCGCGCATCACTGACCTGCGCCACAACATAGCCGCGCACAATTCCGTAAAGACGGCTGGTATCATGCCCCTGCAGCCCGGCGCGGGCGCAGATTTCATCCACAACCGAGGCCAGTGACCGCGATGACAGACGCCCCGTCACCCAATGGCCGCGCGCATAATTGGCCGCATCCGCCCAGAACCCCGCATTGGCAGGAAAGAACGGATAGGGCCGCGCATCCCATGCCCAGACAAAGGCGCGCGACATATCCAGCATCCGGCCAGCATAGACCGCCGAGACCGGGTTGTTGCCCGGATCGCGCCAATGGCCCAGCATGGCGCGCAGATATTGCATCTGGATCACCTCATCCTGCTGGCCGTTGGAATAGGCGGGCAGAAAGGATTCCGAGGATTTGGGATCAAGAAACAGGTTGGGCTGGTTGGTGCCCTTGTCCACTGCGGGGCATCCCAGTTCGGTAAACCAGATGGGTTTGGATTGCGGCACCCACGCGGTGGGGGTGGCGCTGCGCTGGCCGTCCACGCGGTCATGATGGGCATTGCCCCACCAGTTGCGGATGTCCTTGTAGCGCCAGATCCACGGTTCTTGATGCGCTTCATCGGTGATGGGGGTGCGGATTTGCGCGGCGCGCGCCTCGGGCGAGTGGTAGAACCAGTCATAGCCTTCGCCGCCCTCAATATTGGCGCGCAGATAGGCGGGGTTATAGATGGATTGCCACGCCGCATCCGCATGATCACGCCCATCGCGCCAATCTGACAGAGGCATGTAATTGTCGATCCCGACAAAGTCGATATTGGCATCGGCCCAAAGCGGATCAAGGTGAAAGATGCGATCACCGCTGCCATCGGTTGGCTGATAGCCGAAATATTCCGACCAATCCGCCGCATAGCCGATCTTGACATCGGGGCCAAGGATCGCGCGGACCTGTGCTGCCAGCACGCGCAAGGCCGCAACGGCCGGAAAGCTGTTATCCGGGCCGCGCAATTGCGTCAGGCCACGCATTTCCGATCCGATGCAAAAGCTATCCACCCCGCCTGCCGCCGCACATAGCGCCGCGTGATGCAGGATAAAGCGGTTGTAGCGCCATTCCTGCGGGCCATGGTAAGCCACTTGCCCCGGTGTGACAGTAAAATGCGCCGCCTGCGCCGCACCGAAAAAGGCCGCGACCTGCGCTGCGGCCTCAGCGGTTCTATCCGGTGTGCCGGGCTGATCCGGGGCCTTTGATCCGGTGATCCGGCCCCGCCATGGCAGCACCGGCTGGCTATCGGCATCGGAATAGGGATCAGCGCGGCCATTTCCCGCCAGTTGATCCATCAGGATGAAGGGATAGACCATCACCGCCTGCCGCTGTGCGCCAAGCCTGCGGATGGCGCCGATCACAGAGGCATCCGAAGGCGTGCCGCCATAGACAGGTTTGCCATCCAGCATGGCCATCGTCATGGCCTGCGCGCGGGTCAGGCCACTGACCTGCCACGGCATTTCCGCGCCATCGAAAGTGGCCTGTTCGACCTTGGGCCGGATCGTGCAATCACCACAGCGCAGATCATCGCCGAACCAGCTGACGATCAGGGATGTGGCGCGGCATTCGGGGGCCTCTGCCGCCAGCCTGTCCAGCGATGTGACCAGATCAGGCTGACCGGAGGGAGAGTTAATGTTCGCGCTGCGCCCCTGCCCCGGCCCATAGACATAATTCACCGGAATATCGGCCAGCGCATATTCGCCACTGCCGGGCATCATCGCCACGCCGCGCACCAGATGGGCGGGATCAGGATCATCAGCTCCCGCCCCGCGCTGATCGGGGCGCAGCACCTCAAATTCGAACTGCGGCACGCGGTTGCCGAACCGTGCCAAGGGCAGATCCTCGAACACCACATAGGCAGTGCCGCGATAGGCGGGCACCTGGCCTGCGCCCTCGACCGCCTCGATCTTGGGGTCGGGTAATTGATGGGCATCGCCGCGATAGACGCGCATGTTGAGATCGCGCAGCGGCATTTCGGTGCCATCGGCCCAGACACGCGGCACACCTGCGATCACGCCTTCGCACAGCGCCACGGCAAGGCTGACGGAATAGCTGTAGCTGGTCTCGGTCACGCGGGGTTTGCCTTTGCCGCCACCGCTTTGGGTGACGGTGGTGCCCTCGCTGAAGGCGCTGGCCCAGATCACATGCCCGCCGATACGCATGCGGCCATAGACCTGCGCAATCGCCTCGCCCTCGCCCGATCCGGTCAGGCGCAGGCGGTCCACGCGGCCTGTTTCAACCGCCTGCGCGCCCTGTCCCAACAGCCGCTGGTCAATCGCGCGGCCAAGCGTGGCCCCCGCCAAGCGCCCGACCGCCACCATCGACAGGCCAAGCGCCGTGCCCCCGACCGAGCCGCCAATGGCGGCACCTGCGGCAGACAGAAGTATCGTTGCCATCACGAAGCCCTTTCAGGAAATGCGAACCGTGCCGCAATGCGTTTTTGCCAAACCGGACCAAGCGCGCTTTCGACAACGCCATGCCCGCTATAGGCGTGGATCAGGCGCGGGCCTGACGTGGTTTCGACCAGTATCCCCAGATGTTTGGCCACCGACCCCGCCCGCATGCGGAACAACAGCACATCACCGCATTGCGGCGCATGTGCCGGGGTCAGGAAATGCCGCGCCATCGCCTGCCAAAGCCATTCCTGCCCCTGCGGTTCTGACCAATCCGCCGTATAGGGCGGGATGGATTGCGGCTCTGGTCCCACCACATCGCGCCAGACACCGCGGATCAGGCCCAGACAATCGCATCCCACCCCCCGCAAGGAGGCCTGATGCCGGAACGGGGTGCCGATCCAGCCGCGTGCGCCCGCAACGATGCGTTGCCCGCAGGCGGGGGCCGTGCCTGTCATCGGCGACTTTGCCCGTTCAACGGGCCAGACTGGCCCGGTTCCGCCATCATCCAGCCATCGCCCGGCAGATCGGGAAAGCCCTGAAAATTCACCAGATTGCCGAATTTGAGGCGACAGGTCTCAAATCGTTTGTCGCAGCCCGATGTCAGCGTTACCAGATCGCCGGCGACCAAGGGCGCGCGCAGGGGTTCCCACAGTTCGATCACGCGTTGCGCGCCTTGGGACGTACCTTGGGGGCTGTCACGCTTGATCATGCCGCTTAGCCCTTCGCCCGCGCCACTCATCACCTGTAGACGACCGCGGCGGAACCATCCCGCCGCCTGCGGCCCGCTGCCCGCCAGTTGCAGCACACGCCCCTCGACAAGGGCGACAACCGGCAAGGTCAGGCTGTGATCGGGGCCGGACAGGTCCATACGGCATGCCGCATCGCCCAGCACAGCGGTACAGGGTTTTTGATAGATGCGGCCCAAGGGACGGTTCAGCCCTTCGGTCAGGCCGCGCAATTCGGCGGTAAAGGCGGCCCCGCTGCGGCGCATCTCACCTATCGTGCCGCGAAATTGCAGCATGCGTTGCGCGGGATCAGCCCAGTTGACGCGCCAGCAACACACCTCGGCCTTGTCAAAGCGGCCCGCCTCGATATCGGTATCCGAGATGGCGGCATCGCTCAGCACGCCCAGCGCCTCGGTATTATCGACCGATAGCCCGGTGGATTGCTGCAAGGCACGCGCGGCAAGGCCGCTATCGGCGCGAAAGGTGATGCCATCGAATTGCAGCGGCAGATCGTGATCGGTAAAGCCAAAGACGGTGCCATCTGTCCGCGTCACGGCCCAGGCGTGGCACAGGGTGGTCAAGCCACCCGCCAGATGCGCCTGCAAAGCGGGGTCCAGATCAGCGCCGGTCATAACCGCACCTCCAGCACCGGAACGCGCGGCACCTCGCCTGCCTGAAAGCTGGCCACGCTGGTGGCGATGCGGTCTGTATCAAAGCGCACCGGCACGTCAAATTCGAACCCCGCTGTCACCTCAAGGCCGATGGTCGGGGCTTGGGCCAAGATGACGCGGCCTGTGGTCAGGTCCACCTCAAAATCCACCCCTTCATAAAGGCGCCCCGTTTCGATCCCCATAACCACCGTGCCCAACACCGGCTTGACGATGGGGCGCGCATAGCTTTGATCGCCCGAACGATAGGTCTTGATCAGCTGGAATTCCCGCGTCACCCCGTCACCGCGGGCAATCACCTGATCATCATGGCTGATCCGGGCCGAGGGCAGGCAAGAGCGGAAATCGGCCCAGTCTTTCCAGCGAAAGCCGAACATCTGCCCGCGCCGCGCCTCAAAGAACGCGATCAGGCGTTCCATATCATCCAAAGACCGCAGGCCGACGCCCGCATCATAGCGGCGGCGCGAATGGGCCCATGGCGTGTTGCGTTCCTCATAGCCATTGGCGAGGGTGACGATATCGGTGCGCCGTTCCGGCCCGCCCACCGATCCGAAACTCAGACTTGCGGGAAACCGCACCTCATGAAAGCTCATCTGTTCTGGTCCTTTCGGGATTTATGCGTTGCGCCGCCCCTGCCCCAGCAGGCGGCCCATCTGCGCCGCGATCTGGGATTGTGAGCGTTCGAACCCGGCGACATCGGGGGTCTGGATGTTGATCACCACATTGACCGTGCCGCCACCGCCGCCGCGCACCCCCAGCTTACCATCCGCGCCGCGCGCCAAGGGCATGATCGCCTCTGGCCCCGCCTCGCCCATCAGGCCCGTGCCGCCGCGCATCGGGAACATGGTTGGCCCCGACACAACGCCGCCGCTGGCAAAGGGCATCACGCGGCCCTGTGCAAAGCTGCCGCCTTGCGCAAAGGGCATGACCCCGCCCATCAGCGCGCCCACGCCTTTGGACAGCAGCCCGCCAAAATGGTCCGTGACCGGACGCAGCGCGGCTTGATAGGTGGTGTTCACCATGCTGGTGGCCACGGTCCTGAGCGCGTCTGACAAGGACATGCCATTCTGCGTCACCCCGTCAAAGGCGCGGCGCAAACCACCGCTGAAGCCCCGCTCCAACGTGCCAAGATCGCGCCCCGTATCGGCCAGCGCCCGGCGCATGCGTTGCAATTCACCGTCAAAGGCCCCGGCGACATTGGCTGCTGCACCAAAGCTGCTATCCAGTGCCGCGACCTGATCCTGAAATGTCTCGATCCTGTCGAAATCCGTCATTCTTCCGTCCCTTGTTCAGGTGATTCATGTGGTTTCAGCGGATCAGGGAAGGCCTGCATCAGGCGGTCCAATCCGGTGCGCCCCATCGGGGCCTGTGCGCCATCCTGTCCCAGCATCAGGGCCAGTTCGGCGGGCGTCAGTGCCCAGAATTGCGCCGGCGTCAGGCGCAAACCGCGTAGCCCTGCCCGCATCAG
>JBLRWJ010000165.1:0-5369 GCA_047921315.1 Rhodobacterales bacterium
TTCCGCAGAACCTACCTTGCCCTCACGACCGCCGCTCTGATGACTGGCCCCGCATTTGCTGGAGGACATTCCAAAGATATCGTCGATACAGCCGTTGACGCGGGAAGCTTCACCACATTGGTTGCTGCCGTCCAAGCCGCCGGCTTGGTCGACACCCTGAAAGGCGAAGGCCCCTTTACCGTTTTCGCCCCCACGGATGAGGCCTTCGCAGCCTTGCCCGAAGGCACGGTGGAAACCCTCTTGATGCCGGAAAACATTGACCAGCTGACAGCGATCCTGACCTATCACGTCGTTCCCGGCGCTGTGATGTCCGGCGATCTGTCCGATGGCATGACAGCCACCACCGTGCAGGGCAGCGATATCACCATCATGACCGAAGGCGGCGTGACCGTGAATGGCGCCAATGTCGTTACCGCAGATATCGAAGCATCAAACGGTGTGATCCACGTGATCGACGCCGTGATCATCCCCGAATAATCGCGGCATATGATCTTAAAAAGGGGGGCGGCACCTGTCGCCCCTCCTGCTTTATCCAGTGGACACGCAGCGCTGATTGCCGGACCGTTGCCTGGCCGCCCATATGCAAAGGGCCGCAGCAGATCTTCCGCCACGGCCCCTGCCATAATCACGTTGCGCGCTCAATGGATGACAGCATCATCCGGTTTGGGCCTGTTGGATGCGGCGATACGGTCCCCGATGATCAACCCGTCAGCCCCGGCAGAGACCGGCACAACGGCGCCATCCTTTACATCGCCGGACAGCAGCATCTCGGCCAGCGGATCTTGCAGCGCCCGCTGGATCACCCGCTTCAAGGGCCGCGCCCCGAATACCGGATCATAGCCTTCATCGGCCAGCCATGTCTTGGCCGCAGCATCAAGTTCCAGCACGATCTTGCGCCCCACCAACCGCTTGAGCAAGCGCCGCAACTGAATCTCCACGATCCCGTCCATATCGTTGCGCGACAGGCGGTCAAAGATGATTGTCTCATCCAGACGGTTCAGGAATTCAGGCCGGAAATGGGCCCGCACCGCATCCATCACATCCCGCTTGGCGGTTGATGCATCCACCCCGTCGGGCAACTGGCTCAGCGCCTGCGCGCCAAGGTTCGATGTCAGCACGATCAGCGTCTGCTTGAAATCAACCGTGCGGCCATGCCCATCCGTCAGCACCCCGTCATCCAACACCTGCAACAACACGTTGAACACATCGGGATGGGCCTTTTCCACCTCATCGAACAGGACCACCTGATAGGGCCTGCGCCGCACCGCCTCGGTCAGCACGCCACCTTCTTCATAGCCGACATAGCCCGGAGGCGCGCCGATCAGACGGGCAACCGCGTGTTTCTCCATGAATTCCGACATGTCGATGCGCACCATCGCGCTGTCATCATCAAACAGATACTCGGCCACCGCCTTGGTCAGTTCGGTCTTGCCCACGCCGGTTGGCCCCAGAAACAGGAACGATCCCAGCGGGCGGTTCTCATCGTTCAGCCCAGCCCGCGCGCGGCGCACCGCGTTCGAGATCGCCTTGACCGCAGCGCGCTGCCCGATCACGCGGCGGCCCAGCTCCTCTTCCATGCGCAGCAGCTTGTCACGCTCGCCTTCCAGCATCTTGGTGGTCGGGATACCTGTCCAACGCTCCACCACTTGGGCGATCTGTTCGGGGCGCACGGCTTCTTCGACCATCACGCCATCGCTGCCAACTTCTTCGGCCGCGGCCAGCTTTTTCTCAAGCTGCGGGATCACGCCGTAGGACAGCTCTCCGGCTTTGGCCAGATTGCCCTCTCGCTTGGCGATTTCCAGATCAGCGCGGGCGCGGTCCAGCTGTTCTTTCAGATCACGTGCCCCGGCCAGCTTGTCACGCTCTGCCTGCCATTTCGCGGTCATCTCCGATGAACGCTCCAGCAGTTCGGCCAGATCTTTCTCCAGTGTGGCCAGCCGATCCTTGGAGGCCGCGTCATCCTCCAGCCGCAAGGCTTCCGCCTCGATCTGCTTTTGCAGGATCTCACGGTCCAGCGCGTCAAGCTCTTCTGGTTTGCTGTCCACTTCCATCCGCAAGCGGCTGGCCGCCTCATCCATCAGATCAATCGCCTTATCCGGCAGGAAACGATCCGTGATATAGCGATGCGACAAGGTTGCCGCCGCCACCAGCGCCGAGTCGCTGATGCGCACGCCGTGGTGCAGCTCGTATTTTTCCTTGATGCCGCGCAGGATCGAGATTGTATCCTCAACCGTGGGTTCAGACACCATCACGGGCTGGAAGCGCCGCGCAAGGGCTGCGTCTTTTTCCACATATTTGCGGTATTCATCCAGCGTGGTGGCCCCCACGCAGTGCAATTCACCCCGCGCCAGCGCCGGTTTGATCAGGTTGGCCGCATCCATCGCGCCATCGGATTTACCTGCGCCGACCAACGTGTGCATTTCGTCAATGAACAGGATAATCTCACCCGCCGCATTGGTCACTTCGTTCAGCACCGCTTTCAGGCGTTCTTCAAATTCACCACGATATTTCGCGCCAGCAATCAGCGCGCCCATATCCAGCGCCATCAGGCGTTTGTTGCGCAACGATTCCGGCACATCGCCATTCACGATCCGCAGCGCCAGCCCTTCGGCGATGGCGGTTTTCCCCACGCCGGGTTCACCGATCAGAACCGGGTTGTTCTTGGTCCGGCGGCTGAGAACCTGCATCGCGCGGCGGATTTCTTCATCCCGGCCAATGATCGGGTCGATCTTGCCCGCCTCTGCCGCCTCGGTCAGATCGCGCGCGTATTTCTTGAGGGCGTCATACCCTTCCTCGGCGCTGGCGGTATCAGCCGTGCGCCCCTTGCGGATATCGTTGATCGCCTCATTCAGCTTTTGCGCGGTGATATGGCCCGCATCCAGCGCCTCTTTGGCAGGGGATTTGACCATGCACAGCGCCATCAGGATACGCTCGACCGGCACAAAACTATCGCCCGCCTTGCTGGCCACTTTCGCCGCCTCATCCAGCACCTTGACGGTGACATTATCCAGATAGACCTGCCCCGCATCGCCAGAGATTTTCGGGATCTTGCCCAAGGCCAGTGTCAGCGCGTCCTGCACGCGGGCCACATTGCCACCGCTACGGGTGATCAGATTGCTGGCAAGCCCCTGATCATCATCCAGCAAGGCTTTCAAGACGTGCTCGGGCGCAAGGCGTTGATGTTCCTCGCGCATGGCGATGGTTTGTGCGGCCTGAATAAAACCGCGCGACCGTTCCGTGAACTTGCTCAAGTCCATGGTCATTCTCCTTTTTCAAAGCGCCCGTGGCTTACGATGCCCGCCCATGCGGCACACCCTGTTCCGGGCCTCTCTTGCAAGATGGTTGCGCCGCGCAACCTGTTCAAGACCTGCATCGCAGCAAAAAACACCGCCACCCAAAAATGCCGCAATTGCGATGGGGGCATGCCCAAATTCCGCCGCGCAGCCCCGGTAGTTATTAACCAACAAGTGAGGTTGGGAGACGTTTATGTATATCACACAGATCGACATCGCTGGCATGCAGGTTGAAATGCTGGACAATATGATGCGGGCGCATGTGGCCATCACATCCGATAATGGCCGCGTTCTTGTGGATTGCCAGATCCCCGCCGCATCGGATGAGCCTGCAACCCACCGGTCTGCCCTGATGCATGAGGCGATCCGCCAATTGCGCCGGATGCCGGAATATCGCAGCGGCCAGCGCGAGATTTTGCTGGCGGACGGGATTCTGGCCTGAAAACAGCGGTGGCGGTTAGCGGCCCTTTGGTTTCAACAGGCTGGCAGGGCGGATGGCCTCGGCGGTCTGAAACAGGCTGAAGGTCTGGTTGACGTAATTCACCACACCTGAGAGTTTTTCCATATAGGCGTCCAGTTCGGGGGTCTTTTCCGCCTCGACCATCTGGATCGGACGATCCGGCGCGTTGCCTTCGAACTGGCAATAAAACAGCGGCTCGCCCCGGCGCAGCACCAGCGGCTTGGAGATATCATGCCATTCAAACGCCCACATCAGGGGGCGCGGCCAGATATTGACCGGAAAGCGCCCGCCGAAAATGGTGCCGGGCAGCGGATCTGCGCGGTAATGGGCAAAGGTGCCCAACTGCGTCAGATACACAACCTCATCCGCAATAAAGCAATAAGGCAAAGACATCTGCAGCGTAGGCCGATCAGGGTAGCGCCATTCGCCCTCATTCACCAAGGTCAGCAACTGGCCCAGCTTATTGCCCCGCACTGGCGATGCCGCGCCCGCAAGGTTAACCAAAGCGGGCTTGCCCTGATCATCGCGTTTGAAGCCGATATGCAGATCGAAGGGGCATTTAATCACGAAATAGCGGCTTTCCATTTGCACAACAGCCGGACAGCGCGATGCCGATTTTGCATGCCCCTTGTTTGTCTGGCGCGAGGTCAGCCTCTCGGGCGCATCATACAAAAGGCCCGCTTTGTCTGTGGTCAGGAACCATCCCACTGTAATGGGGCCTGTTTTCGGGTCTGTCTCATCCCGGTCTAATGTGATTGAAACCTGCATATTCCCTCGCACTGATACGGGTTAGATGATGCGGCGTTGTGCATCCGGCGTCAATCTGGTGTCTTGCCCGATACCGGAGCAGCCGCTAACACCAGCCTGACCCAGCCCAAGCCCCAAGGATAAGTAGCATGAGCACCACCGATGACCGCCTGATCGTAGCCCTTGATGTGCCCAACGCGCTGGAGGGGCTGGCCCTTGCGGAAAAGCTGGGCGATGCGGTTGCGTTCTACAAAATCGGTCTGGGGATGCTGACAGGGGGCGGGCTGGCGCTGGCGAATGAGCTCAAGCAAGAGCATGGCAAGCGTATTTTTCTGGATATGAAGCTGTTTGACATCGGGGCCACGGTTGAGGCGGCTGTGCGCGGGCTGGCGCAATATGATCTGGATTTCCTGACAGTGCATGGTGATCCGCATGTGGTGCGCGCCGCGCGGGAAGGTGTGGGCGGCAAGGATATGCAGATTCTGGCTGTAACCATCCTGACATCGCTGGACCGCGCCGATCTGGATGCAGGGCTGATGAAAGCGGGGGATGTGACCGATCTGGTGCTGGAACGTGCCGCCCGCGCGTTCGAGGCGGGGGCCGATGGGGTCATCGCATCACCGCAAGAGGCGGCCCTGATCCGCGCTTTTCCACAGGCCGCAGGGCGTTTGATCGTGACGCCGGGGGTGCGCCCGACAGGGGCGGACAAAGGCGATCAGAAGCGGATCGCGACCCCGTCCCAAGCCCTGCGCGACGGGGCCGATCATATTGTGGTTGGTCGCCCGATCTGGCAGGCGGCTGATCCGCGTCAGGCTGCACTGGCCATTCTGGAAGATTTGCGCGGGGTTTAACCCGCGCGATACGCTTTA